>NZ_JAFGYX010000021.1:0-118548 GCF_017491625.1 Pseudomonas sp. 50_B | reverse complement strand
CCCACCCCCGCCTGACCTTCGGCGTGCTGATCGGCTGCGCCGTCGGCATCCTCGCCCCCGCGCACACCCTGACCAGCAAGCTCCTCATCGGCTGGAACGCCGCGGTCTGGACCTACCTGGCGCTGATGTTCTGGCTGACCGTGCGGGCACGGGCCGAGGACGTGAAACGCATCGCCGAAACCGAGGACGAAAACGCCGGGCTGGTGCTGTTGATCGTCTGCGTCGCCGCCATCGCCAGTCTGGTGACCATTACCCTGGAGCTGGTGGGCAGCAAGGACCTGGATACCCCTCAGCGTCTGCTGCATTACGGCTTCACCGGGCTCACGGTGATCGGTTCCTGGTTGCTGGTGGGGGTGATCTTCAGCGTGCATTACGCCCGCCTTTACTACACCTGGAATGGCAAGGAACCGGCCCTGCGCTTTGCCGAGGAACTGACCACGCCGAACTATTGGGACTTCCTCTACTTCTCCTTCACCATCGGCGTGGCGGTGCAAACTTCGGACGTCGGCGTGGCCACCCGCGAGCTGCGCAAGATCGTCCTCGCCCAATCGTTGATCGGTTTTCTGTTCAACACTGCGATCCTCGGTTTTTCCATCAACATTGCCGCCGGGCTGTTCAGCTGAACCGGTACAAGACGGCTTGAGCCCAGTCCTGGCAGCTTCGCGGGATCGTCAGTGAGAATCGCGACGGCTTAGTCCGGGGTGCCATATAGCAAGTGTCAGGCTGGGTAACCCTAGTTGATCTAATTCGAACGACCGCCAACACCAAGCAACTAAATTCAGTTGTGCTGATCGACCTTCCGAACAAATCGCCCCAACACTTCAAGACCAATTTAAGAATCATCTTAAAGACCCACCCTCTTACTAAAAATAAAATAGCCGCCTTTTACAGCCCTGGATTTAGCCAACTAACTTCTTAACGTTAGTCCCTCGCCTTCAACTAACCCCCCTTTTTTTCCGAGCCTGAAGTTTGCCGACCTCGCCATGTCCAAATGACGAAAGCACTTGCAATAGAGCGCCCGCGCACCCAATCCATGGGCCCAACAGCAAACAGCCACCCCCAAAGCAGCCTGTAACTTCCACAGACTGTTGTGTTTTCTGCTTCGCCAAAAGGTTACAACGTTGAAATACCCATCCGTAATAACAGCTATTACCCTGCTATACAGCGTCGTTTATTCAGTACAGTCCCATGCGATCACTGCAATCGACAGCATTGATTTAGGCTCTTTGAGTAACGAGTACTCTATGGCCTTCGGCGTCTCTGCCGACGGTCGTCTAATCGCGGTAAACAAAACATTACCCACAGGCCAAGATCGCGCATTCAAATACAGCGATGCGACTGGCATGGTTGATCTGGGAACCCTGGGTGGAAACCATGCCTATGCCCATGCCATATCCGCCGATGGCAGCGTGGTCGTGGGAAAATCGGACACCCCTGACTCGACTCACGCCTTCAAGTACTCCGATGCGACCGGCATGATCGATCTGGGCACATTGGGCGGCGAATCATCCAGCGCCAACGGCGTATCCGCTGATGGCGCCGTGGTCGTTGGATACGCCTCGAATCTCCTGGGGAGTGCTCGTGCCTTCAAGCACACGGAGACGACCGGCATGATCGATCTGGGGACCTTGAAGGCAGACAACAGTGGCGACTCCCTTGCAACTGCGGTGTCCGGCGACGGTAGCGTCGTCGTGGGGCAGTCGGACATCGATACGGATTCGAACGTACAACACGCGTTCAAGTACACCGATGCCAACGGCATGACCGACCTGGGCACCCTCGGCGGAGCATCTTCCCAGGCTCTGGGAATATCCGCCGACGGCCAGGTGGTCGTGGGCAGTTCGGAAACTATCACCGGCGGTACTCAAGCGTTTAAACACACTGACGCCAACGGCATGGTCGAGCTCGGCTCCTGGGGGGGCGACTCCAGCGCTAGCGCGGCATCCGCCGACGGCCGCGTTATCGTCGGTTTTGCCACTACCGCAGAGGGCGATAACCACGCCTTCAGACACACCGATGCCGACGGCATGATCGATCTGGGCACGTTAGGCGGCCAACATTCGGCAGCGACTGCCGTGTCCGCCGACGGCAATATTGCCGTCGGCCTGAGCCTCACGGCGAGTGGTGACCTACACGCCGCACTGTGGAAGATCACGGAAACCGGCACTCACCTGCTTGATCTGGACAACACCCGGACCGCGATGGCCAAAAGCGCCAATCAGGCATGGGGAGTCCTGGACCTGCGCAGTGCGCAACTGGATCGGTTGATGAGCCAGGAGTGCCAGATCGACAGCGGCTCGTTCTGTATAGGTGTTGGTCCCAGCTACAGCAGAAACCGCGAGACTCGCCAGACCTCCACGAGTCTGACCCTGGGCGCCCGTCCTAGCGACCATCTGCGCGTAGGCATCACCCTGGACCAGAACCTCGATCAACAGTTGCCGGACAACTACACCAAGGCAGGGTCCAACGCACCCGCAGTGGCAATGTTCGTTGCCGTGGACGAATCGGGCCAGGGCCTGGGTTGGCAGGGGCGTCTGGCTGCGGCCTACCTGTCGTCCAAGGTCGATATCCGCCGTGAGCAACTGGCTTATACCGAAGCCGGTCAAGGGCGTTCGAGCCTGCGTGGCAGGGCCTTCAGCATCGAGGGTGCCTATGGCCTGCGGCTCGATAGCCTGACCGTGACGCCTTACATCGGCCTCAGCCAGACTCAAGTCAGCCGCCAGGGCTATAGCGAGCGCAGCGGCGCCGTCATGGCGGCCAGCTACGCAAAAATGCAGCGCTCGGTGACCAGCCTGAACGCCGGCGTACGGACTGCCAAACGCCTGACAAAACAGCTGGAGCTCAATGCCAGCCTGGGCCTGATCCAGGACCTGGACAAAGACCAGGATGCCTTTCAAGCGCGCATGGACTACCTGGGCCGCTATACCTACCAGGCCGATAAACAGCACGACACCCGTTTTGCCGCGGGCACCGGGGCAAGTTATGCCTTGAACCCGAACAGCGCCGTGCATGCCGGTGTGTTCTGGACACAGGAGCCGGGCGGCAACGACACGACCGGTATTCAAACCGCCTTTACCTATCAGTTCTGATAACGGCTCCTGCCCTGTCTCGCGGTATTCCACATCAGCCCGGTCGAGGCTGCACCGTACTTCCAGACCCCAGCCCTGGCGCACCGCCAGGGCTGTTGCTGATCGCTACCTGGACGAGCCTGTAGGCGTAAAGTGCGCCCGGGCAGTCGTCACAGTGCAAAAGCCGGTCGCTACAGAGCGTTTCCCGGGCCATCGGGGCCACGTAAGGTGGCCAGTACGGCGCAACAAGACGCCGCTCTGAACAACAAGCCACCTGCCGGAAGAGATCCTCTGATGAAAACACCGTTCAAGCGTTGTTTCCTGCTCCTCTGCGCCACTGCACTGCTCAATTCCCCCACCTGGGCCGCCGAGCCCGCGTCCTGCAAGACCGTGCGCATGGGGGTGGTCAACTGGACCGATGTGATCGCCACCAGCGCCGTGGCCGATGTCCTGCTCACCGGGCTGGGCTACGACAGCAAGCAGACCAGCGCGGTGCAGCAGATCATCTTCGCCGGCATCCGCGACCAGCGCCTGGACATCTTCCTCGGCTACTGGAAGCCCGCCATGGACCAGAACATCGCGCCCTTCCTCGAGGCCGGGCAGGTCAAGGTCATGGCCCAGCCCAGCCTCGTGGATGCCCAGGCAACCCTGGCAGTGCCGGACTACGTGGCCCAGGCGGGCCTGAAAACCTTCGCCGACATCGCCCGTTTCAAGGAGCAGCTGGGGGGCAAGATCTACGGCATCGAGCCAGGCAGCGGCGCCAACACCACGATCAAGACCATGATCGACACCGACCACTTCGGCCTCAAGGGCTTCAAGCTGATCGAATCCGGCGAGGCCGGGATGCTGGCGGCGGTGCAGCGGGCGATCAATCGCAAGGAGTTCGTGGTGTTCGTCGGCTGGACCCCGCACCCGATGAACATCAACATGGCCATCACCTACCTCACCGGCAGCGAAGACGTGTACGGCCCCAACGAGGGGGCGGCCACGGTGTCCACGGTCACCGCGCCGGACTACGCCGAGCGTTGCCCCAACGTGCATCGGCTGCTGCAGAACCTGAGCTTCAGCGCCGCCCAGGAAAGCCAGCTGATGGTACCGATCATGCAACGCAAGGCGCCCCAGGAAGTGGCCCGCCAGTGGCTGCGCGAGCACCCAGAAGACCTGCAGCGCTGGCTGACGGGAGTCACCACCTTCGACGGCCGCGAGGGTGTGGCTGCGGTCAAAGCGAACCTGTAACCGCCCGGCGCAGGAGTCGGCTTGCCGGCGAAGGCGGTCTCAGGGCCCTTCGCCGACAAACGCAACGCCCTGCGGCGGCTCTTTCGGTCAGGCGCTGCAATGATGACGATTGCCCGGGCTCGTTCGCCGGCAACCCGGCGCCTACCCTCCAGGACTGTCCATGAGCCATTACCCGCTTTCTGCCGAGCTGGCGGCCTTCGTCCAGCGCACCCTGAGCTACACCAGCGCCGACAGCAGCCTCAAGGGCCTGCGCGACAGCTATGAGCGCATGTGCCGGGATTTCACTCCGGCCCATCCGCCTGGCCTCGCTGTGCATCAAGGACAACTGGCCCAGGTGCCGCTGCGTTTCTATCACCCCGACCGCGCCGCCCCGGAGTGTGGCTGGCCCTGGCTGCTGTACCTGCACGGTGGCGGCTGGGTGCTGGGCGGCCTGGATTCCCACGATTTCATCACCGCCCATCTGGCCCACGAGTTGCAAGCGCTGGTGATCGCGGTGGACTACCGGCTGGCCCCGGAACACCCGTTCCCGGCCGCCTTCGACGATTGCCTGGCGGTATGGCGGGCTCTGGAGCAGGGGCTGGGCCCTGTGCCTCTGGATCACCGCCGTCGGCTGGTGATGGGCGACAGCGCCGGGGGCAATCTGGCCGCCGCCCTGTGCCTGGCCCTGCGGGATGCCGCTGAACCCTTGCCCGTCGCCCAGGTGCTGGTCTATCCCGGGCTCGGCGGTGCCGCCAACCTGCCCTCGCGTAGCCAGTGCGCCGATGCCCCGCTGCTCAGCAGCAGTGACCTGGACTGTTTCCAGGCGCTGTACCTGCCGGAGCCCGAACCCACCTCGCCCTATGCCCGGCCGCTGCGGGCAGAGAACTTCTGTCACCTGCCGCCGGCCTTTATCGCCCTGGCACAGTTCGACCCCTTGCGCGACGACGGCCAGTGCTATCACCAGCGCCTGCTGCAGGCCGGCGTCGCCAGCCAGCTGTACCCGGGCCTGGGCCTGGTGCATGGCTGCCTGCGGGCCAGAGGGCTGGCGGCGGAAGTCGATGGGCTGTACGACGCCCTGCTGCGGGCCCTGCGCGAGTTTCTTGAGCCAACCCGAGCCCTACCGTTGGTCAGCCAACTTGAGCCCTGATAGCGATTTATCGACGTTGCGCCCTTGACGGCAGAATGGGTTTTGCGGTTTCCTGAAACCGGTTTCAGCACCGTACCCGGAAGCACTGCAAACCGATAATTCCAAGAATAAGGTCGTTGCCCGTGAATCAGTTTTCCGCCGCCCAGCGCAACCGCGTCACCATGCTCGATGTCGCCCGCCACGCCGGGGTCTCCAAGGCCAGTGTGTCGCGCTTTATCGGCGAAGACCGCGCCCTGCTCTCCGATGCCATTGCCTTGCGCATCGAGCAGGCCATCAGCGCGCTGGGCTACCGCCCGAACCAGATGGCCCGCGGCCTGAAACGCGGGCGCACCCGCCTGATCGGCATGCTGGTGGCCGATATCCGCAACCCCTACTCGATTGCCGTGATGCATGGCGTGGAAACCGCCTGCCGCCAGCACGGCTATAGCCTGGTGGTGTGCAACACCGACCGTGACGACCAGCAGGAAGCCCAGCACCTGGCCAACCTGCGGGCCTACAACATCGAAGGCCTGATCGTGAACACCCTGGGCCATCACCTGGAGCAGTTGCAGGAGTTGCAGCAGGAAATGCCCATGGTCCTGGTGGACCGCAAGCTTGAATCACTGCACGCCGATCTGGTGGGCCTGGACAACCCGGCGGCAGTGCACAGCGCCATCGAACACCTGGAGCAACAGGGTTACCGTGACCTGCTGCTGGTCAGCGAACCCCATGACGGCACCAGCTCACGACTCGAACGCAGTGCCGCCTTCCAAGACGAAGTCGCCCGGCGCCCGGCCTTGCGTGGCCAGTCACTGGAGACCGGCGCGGCCCTGGCCCGCCACCTGAAAGACTTTCTCGAGGCTCCCGGTCCTGGCCCCAAGGCGCTGTTCTGCGCCAACGGCGTGGCGGCCCTGGCGGCGACCCGGGTCCTGCGTGAACTGGATTGCCCCTTGTTCGAAGGCATCGGCCTGATCGCCCTCGACGACCTGGACTGGTACCCCCTGGTGGGCAGCGGCATCACGGCCCTGGCCCAGCCCACCGAAGCCATAGGCACCGCCGCTTTCCAATGCCTGCTCAAGCGCCTGCGAGGCGATGCCGGCCCGGCGCGAGTACTGGACTTTACGGCGCAACTGATGGTTCGCGGCTCCACCCGAAAACCCCCTGTGTAATCCCGAGCCCCCTGCATCGCAGCGTGTCCCGGGTTTTCTCGAATAAAAATGAAACCGGTTTCAGAGGTCTGAAGCATGCATCAATCACCCGTCTCCATCAGTCTGTCCAGCTACGGCGCGGATCTGGTCCGCCAGCACGGCCAGGGCCATTTCATTTCCCTGGTGGCCGCCGCCGGCGCTTCGTGCATCGAGTGGCGCGAAGAACTGCTGACCCACGAGAAGCCCGAGGAACTGGCCCGCAGCGCCCGGGAACATGGCCTGGAAAGCGTATTTTCCTCGCCCCTGGAGCTGTGGCTGGCCGAGGGCGACGAACCCAACCCCGAGCTGTCCGCCACCTTGCAACGGGCCCGGGCGTTCGGCGCCAAGCGTCTGAAAGTGTCCCTCGGTCACTTCACCGAGCATCACGACCTGGGCAGCCTGGCCAGCCTACTGTCAGGCCAGCCCCTCACCCTGCTGGTGGAAAACGACCAGACCGTGCATGGCGGGCGCATCGAGCCCTTCCAGGTTTTTTTCAACGCCGTGCAAGGGTGGAACCTGCCCCTGCGCATGACCTTCGACATCGGTAACTGGGCGTGGCAGCAGCAGTCGGCGCTGGAAGCCGCGCGCCTGCTGGGCCGGCATGTGGATTACCTGCACTGCAAGGCGGTCCGCCTGCGGGACGACGGCAAGCGGGTGGCCCTGCCGCCCGGCACCGCAGAGTTGCAGCAGTGGGAACACCTGCTGCGGCACATGAATCAAGGTCTAACCCGGGCCGTGGAATACCCCCTGCAAGGCGACGACCTGCTGCAGGTGAGCGCCGAGCAGGTCGGCCTGCTGGCCCGCCTCGGCCAGTCGCGACTGGAGCCTGCCCATGTCTGAGATCGATATTCTGTCCTTCGGGGAAACCATGGCCATGTTCGTCGCCGAGCACAGCGGCGACCTGGCCCGGGTCGAGCACTTTCACAAGCGCATTGCCGGGGCCGACAGCAACGTGGCCATCGGCCTGTCGCGCCTGGGCTTCAAGGTGGCCTGGCTGAGCCGGGTCGGCAACGACTCCCTGGGACGCTTCGTGCTCGACACCTTGCAGGCCGAGGGCCTGGACTGCCGCTTCGTGCGCCGCGACCCGCTGCACCCCACCGGCTTTCAGCTCAAGTCCCGGGAAGACACCGGCGACGACCCGCGGGTGGAGTACTTCCGCCGCGGCTCGGCCGCCAGCCACCTGAGCCTCGACGACCTGGCCCCGGCCCTGCTCCAGGCCCGTCACCTGCACGCCACCGGCATTCCCCCGGCCCTGTCGGATTCGGCCCGGGAGCTGTCCGGTCACCTGATGCAGACCCAGCGCGCCAGCGGCCGCAGCGTGTCGTTCGACCCCAATCTGCGTCCCGGCCTGTGGGCCAGCGAAGCGCTGATGATCCGCGAGATCAACCGCCTGGCGGCCCTCGCCCACTGGGTGCTGCCGGGCCTCGGCGAGGGCCGCCTGCTCACCGGGCGTGACGACCCGGCGGACATCGCCGCCTTCTACCTGGACCAGGGCGCCGAAGCGGTGGTGATCAAGCTCGGGGCCCATGGCGCCTACTACCGCACCCATCTGGACGCCGGCTTCGTCGACGGTGTGCCGGTGGCCAAGGTGGTGGACACCGTCGGTGCCGGCGATGCCTTCGCCGTGGGCCTGATCAGCGCCCTGCTGGAAAGCCTCAGCGTGAGCGAGGCGGTGCAGCGGGCCAATTGGCTGGGCAGCCGCGCAGTACAAAGCCGTGGCGACATGGAAGGCCTGCCCAGGCGCCACGAACTGCCCGACCAGGCAGCGCCCCTGAAAACCGCCTGCGCCTCATAGCAGCTGGCGTACCGGCTCATCCGGGAAACGAACACCCAGAACCACCTGTTGCGACAAAAACAACAAGCTCAGGAGAACTTTCATGGACACGCTCAAACTCGCCGCCCGCCGCTGGTGGTACATCATGCCCATCGTCTTCATCACCTACAGCCTGGCCTACCTGGACCGCGCCAACTACGGCTTTGCCGCCGCCTCCGGGATGGCCGACGACTTGCAGATCACCCCGGGGCTGTCCTCGCTTTTGGGGGCGCTGTTCTTCCTCGGCTACTTCTTCTTCCAGGTGCCGGGGGCGATCTACGCGCAAAAACGCAGCGTGAAGAAGCTGATCTTCGTCAGCCTGATCCTCTGGGGCGGCCTGGCCACCCTCACCGGGATCGTGTCCAACGCCTACACGCTGATCGCCATCCGCTTCATGCTCGGGGTGGTGGAGGCCGCGGTGATGCCGGCGATGCTGGTGTACCTGTGCCACTGGTTCACCCGGGCCGAACGCTCCCGGGCCAACACCTTCCTGATCCTCGGCAACCCGGTGACCATGCTTTGGATGTCGGTGGTCTCAGGCTATCTGGTGGAGCATTTCAGCTGGCGCTGGATGTTCATCATCGAGGGTTTGCCGGCGGTGCTCTGGGCCTTTATCTGGTGGCGCCTGGCCGATGACCGGCCGAGCCAGGCCCAGTGGCTCAGCGACCAGGAGAAGCAGGACCTGGAAAGCGCCCTGGCCGCCGAACAGCAGGGCATCAAGGCGGTGAAGAACTACGCCGAGGCCTTCCGCTCGCCCAAGGTGATCATCCTCGCCCTGCAGTTTTTCTGCTGGAGCATCGGGGTCTACGGTTTCGTCCTGTGGTTGCCTTCGATCCTCAAGCACGGCGCGCAAATGGACATGGTGGAGGCCGGCTGGCTCTCGGCCCTGCCCTATCTGGCGGCGGTGATCGCCATGCTCGGGGTGTCCTGGGGCTCGGACCGGACCCAGAAACGCAAGCGCTTCGTCTGGCCGCCGCTGCTGGTGGCCGCCATCGCCTTCTACGCCTCCTACCTGCTGGGCGCCGAACACTTCTGGTGGTCCTACGGGCTGCTGGTAATCGCCGGAGCCTGCATGTACGCGCCCTATGGGCCGTTCTTCGCCATCGTTCCGGAGATTCTCCCGGCCAACGTCGCCGGCGGCGCCATGGCCCTGATCAACAGCATGGGCGCCCTGGGCTCCTTCGGCGGCTCCTATCTGGTGGGTTACCTGAACAGCGCCACCGGCTCGCCGGGGATGTCCTACCTGCTGATGAGCGGCGCCCTGCTGCTCTCGGTGCTACTGACCCTGCTGCTGACACCCGGCGCCGGAGCGCCTCGGGCCAAGGGCCTGCCCCTGCCGCGCCGCCTGGCCCACTCCTGAACTGCCACAGAGAACCGTCATGAAAAAACACCTGGTGCTGTACAAGAAACTCTCGCCGTCGCTGATGGCGCGCCTGCAGGAACAGACCGAGGTCACCCTGATCGAGGACCTGGGCCCAACCGGCCTCAAGGCCCTGCGCCAGGCCCTGCCCAGCGCCGACGGCCTGCTGGGGGCCAGCCTGCGCCTGGACGCCGAACTGCTGGACCTGGCGCCGCGCCTGCAAGCGGTGGCCAGTGTCTCGGTGGGGGTCGACAACTACGACATCGACTACCTGACCCGACGCGGGATTCTGCTGAGCAACACCCCGGACGTGCTCACCGAAACCACCGCCGACACCGGTTTCGCCCTGATCCTGGCCACCGCCCGGCGCGTGGTGGAACTGGCCAATCTGGTGCGCGCCGGGCAATGGAACCGCAACATCGGACCGCTGCATTTCGGCAGCGACGTGCACGGCAAGACCCTGGGCATCATCGGCATGGGGCGCATTGGCGAGGCGTTGGCCCAGCGTGGACATTTCGGCTTCGGCATGCCGCTGATCTACCACAGCAACAGCCCCAAGCCGGCGGTGGAGCAACGTTTCAATGCCCGCTACCGCAGCCTGGAGCAACTGCTGCAAGAGGCCGACTTCATCTGCCTGACCTTGCCCTTGACCGAGAAAACCCAAGGGCTGATTGGCCGTCGTGAACTGGCGCTGATGCGTCCGCAAAGCATCTTCATCAATATTTCCCGAGGCAAGGTGGTGGACGAAGCGGCCTTGATCGAAGCCTTGCAGGAACGACGGATACGCGGCGCCGGGCTGGACGTGTTCGAGCGCGAACCGCTGGACCACCGCTCACCGCTGCTGCAATTGCCCAATGTGGTGGCCACGCCGCACATCGGTTCGGCCACCCACGAAACCCGTGAAGCCATGGCCCGCTGCGCGGTGGACAACCTGCTGGCAGCCCTGTCGGGGCAGCGCCCAGCCAATCTGGTGAACAGCGCCGCCTGGACCGCTCCATCGCAGCGTCAGGCCTAACCGCCGCGTGCCCCTGGCGAACACCTCTGCAACCGCGGGCTTGCCGGCAAACGCGTTCGCCAGAGCGGTGCATGACAGGCAAGCCGGCGCCTACAGGTGGAGGGTTGCGGGGCATTGTTCGAGAATCTGCTCGGTGCAGCGGGCAATGCGCCGGCAGGCCTCGGCCAGGCGCTCGCAGTCCAGCACCAGGCCGATGCGAATGTGGCCCGCGGCGCTGGGGCCGAAGGCTTCACCGGCCAGTACCGAAACGCCATGCTCGTCCAGCAAGCGGTCGGCAAAGCCCTGGGCGTCCAGCCCGGTGCGGCGTACATCCACCATGACGAACATGCCGCCATCCGGGCAGATCGGGGTCAGCCCCGGGCACTGGTCCAGCAGCGCGCACACCAGGTCCCGGCGCCGTCGGTACTCGTCGCGCATCTGCGCCAGCTCCGGCAGGTCGCTGTCCAGGGCCACCACTGCGGCGTTCTGCACAAAATCCGGCAGGCCGTACAGCATGCACAGGGCCAGGTTGCTCAGGTGCCCGGCCAGGGTCGGCGGGGCAATCACCCAGCCCACCCGCCAGCCGCTCATGGCATGGGACTTGGACAGGCTGTTGATGGTGGCCGTGCGCTCGCCCATGCGCGGCAGGCTGCCGGGGCTAAAGTGCTGGCCCTGGTACAGCAGGTCGCAATAGACCTCATCGGAAATCAGCCACAAGTCGTGGGCAAAGCACAGCCGCGCCAGGGCTTGCCAGTCGTCGAGGGACAGGCTCGCGCCCGACGGGTTGTTCGGGCTGTTGAGCAACATGGCCCGGGTGCGCGGGGTGATCCGCGCCGCCATGTCCCGCGGATCGACGCGAAAGCCCTGCTCGGCCCGCACCGGCACCGGCACGATGCGGGCCCCGCAGGCGCCGAACACGCCTTCGTAGGTGACGTACATGGGCTCGGCCACCAGCACCTCGTCCCCGGGATTGAGCAGGCACTGGGCCACGGAAAACACCGCGCATTGGGCGCCCGGCAAAACCACCACATGCTCGGCGTCGACAATCTGTCCGCAGCGCTGATGATGGCGCCGGGCAATGCAACTGCGCAGCGCCAGGTTGCCGCGCACGTCCGAATAGTGGGTATCGCCGGCCAGCAGGCTGTCGATCGCGGCCTGGACCACGGGCCTGGGGGTATCGAAATCCGGGTCGCCAATGGTCAGCAGCAACACATCCCGCCCCTGCTCGCGCAGGGCCAGGGCCCGGTAGTGGATGTTCCAGGCAGCAGAACCTTCTCCGACAATCCGTTGGGTCAGGGCTGAGTAGCGCATCGCTTTCTCCATGCAAGATGCTTCAGCCAAAACCCTAGGTGCTGGCGGGGCACTCGTCGAGCGCCCGGCCCCACCGTTCGCGCCCTTAGACCACGAAGCGCGCCACCATGGCGTTGAGATCCACCGCCAGGCGCGACAGTTCATGACTGGCTGAACTGGTCTGGTTGGCCCCGGCCGCCGACTGGATCGCCAGGTCACGGATGTTCACCAGGTTGCGGTCCACCTCGCGGGACACCTGGGCCTGTTCTTCCGAGGCACTGGCGATCACCAGGTTGCGCTCGTTGATCTGATTGATGGATTCGGCGATCTGCTCCAGGGACTCGCCAGCGGCGCGGGCCAGCTCCAGGGTGCTCTGGGTCCGCCGGTTGCTCTGCTGCATGGACTCCACCGCTTCGCCGGTGCCGTTCTGGATACCGGCCACCATCTTCTCGATTTCCTGGGTCGACTGGGCGGTGCGATGGGCCAGGGCCCGCACCTCGTCGGCCACCACGGCAAAGCCACGCCCGGCCTCGCCGGCACGGGCCGCTTCGATGGCGGCGTTAAGCGCCAGCAGGTTGGTCTGCTCGGCGATGGCGCGGATCACGTCCAGCACCTTGCCGATGTCCCGGCCCTGGGTCGCCAGGCCTTCGATCATCACCGAGGTGTTTTGCACGTCATGGGCCATGGTCTGGATCGCCTCGACGGTCTGCACCACACGGTCGCGGCCTTCGCGGGCGGCCTGGGTCGACTGCTGGGACGCCTCGGAAGTGGACACTGCGTTGCGTGCCACCTCTTCCACTGCTGCGGTCATTTCGTTGACTGCGGTGGCGGCCTGTTCGATCTCGGTGTTCTGCTGCTGCACGCCGCGAGAGGCTTCCTCGGTCACTGCGCTGAGTTCTTCCGAGGCCGAAGCCAGCTGGGTCGCCGAGCCGGCGATCTGCTCGATGGTGCGGCGCAGGCTGGCCTGCATCTGCGCCAGGGCGCGCAACAGGCGTGCCGGCTCGTCCTGACCGTCGACCTCGATGGCCTGGCGCAGGTTGCCGCCGGCGATCACCTCGGCGACGTTGAGGGCCTTGTTCAGGGGGGTGACGATGCTGCGGGTCAACAACAGCGCCAGCACGATGGTCAGCAATGCGGCCAGCAGCGCGACGATGACGATCCCGGCAATGGCACTGTCGTAGTGCTCGCCGGCCGCCTTGGAGGCACTCTTGGCGCCCGCGGCATTGATCGCGATGAGCTTGTTCAACTGCTCGCCCATCTGATCGGTGCCGTCCTTGATCCGGGTGTTGATCAAGGTGCGCAGTTCCTCCAGCTTGTCCTGGCGTGACAGCTCGAGCATCTCCTTCTGCGCCAGCAGGTAATTGTCCAGGGTCGCGCTGAAGGTCTTGTACAGCGCCACTTCCTCCGGGCCCGCCGGCAACGCCGCGTAGCTGGCCTGGGCCTGCCTGGCCTTGTCCACCAGCACACCGATGCGGGTCTGGGCTTCGGCAAGGCCGGCCGGCTCGCGGTTCACCAGCACGCGAAATGACAGAATCCGCAGGCGCAGGACGTTCTCGGTCAGGTTGCCCAGATAACCGACGCTGGGCAGCTGATTGCTTTCCATTTCCAGGGACGCGTCGCGGATGATCGACATGCGGTTCACCGCAAATACGCCCAACACCATGACCAGCAGGGCAATAAAGGCAAAACCGAGGAAAGCACGCGGGGCGATATTCAGGTTACGCAAGGACATAGGACGAGTCTCGAAGGAGAACGGGGCGGCGAGCATCCATGCCCTTATCGACCGACGCATCAGGACTGCATCGACGAGGGACACCACGGAAAGAGCGTCCATGGGCCTATCAGAGATATCGGCCGAACTTGAGCTTTCATCTGTCTGATTGGCAAAAATATTTCGAAATGTGCCCCCTGTGTCAGGCCTGAGACAACACAACGTGAAGTGAATCGATAAAGCCGTGACTCGCCGCGCCAGAACAGTGCGCCGTACCCAGCCCGAGAGCGCCAACGCGCCCTATGAAAAGTGCAATTCATTCGCCGTAAAAGCCATTTTTTCAGCGCCCGCCCCTGCCCATCATGGCCCCAGTCAATAAAAACAACGCCGAGACTGGATATGAAACCTGAAGACTTTCGTGCCGCAACCGACCGCCCGCTGACCGGTGCCGAATACCTGGCCAGCCTGCGCGATGATCGTGAAATCTACATTTATGGCGACCGGGTCAAGGACGTCACCACCCACCCGGCCTTCCGCAACTCGGCGGCCTCCATGGCCCGCCTGTACGACGCCCTGCACGACCCGGCCACCAAGGAACAACTGTGCTGGGACACCGACACCGGCAACGGCGGCTACACCCACAAATTCTTCCGCTCGGCGAAAAGCCCCGATGAACTGCGCCAGCAGCGCGACGCCATCGCCGACTGGTCGCGCCTGACCTACGGCTGGATGGGCCGCAGCCCCGACTACAAGGCCGCCTTCGGCAGCGCCCTGGGGGCCAACCCGGAGTTCTACGGGCGCTTCGCGGACAACGCCCGCACCTGGTACAAGCGCATCCAGGAAGCCTGCCTCTACCTCAACCACGCCATCGTCAACCCGCCCATCGACCGCGACAAGCCGGTGGATCAGGTCAAGGACGTGTTCATCTCGGTGGACGAGGAAGTCGAGGGCGGGATCATTGTCAGCGGCGCCAAGGTGGTGGCCACCAACTCGGCCCTGACCCACTACAACTTCGTCGGCCAGGGCTCGGCCCAGCTGCTGGGGGACAACACCGACTTCGCCCTGATGTTCATCGCCCCGATGAACACCCGCGGCATGAAGCTGATCTGCCGCCCGTCCTACGAACTGCAGGCCGGCATGACCGGCTCGCCCTTCGACTATCCGCTGTCCAGCCGCTTCGATGAGAACGACGCGATCCTGATCATGGACAAGGTGTTCATCCCCTGGGAAAACGTGCTGATCTACCGCGACTTCGAGCGCTGCCGCCAGTGGTTCCCCCAGGGCGGTTTCGGTCGGCTGTTCCCCATGCAGGGCTGCACCCGGCTGGCGGTCAAGCTCGATTTCATCACCGGGTTGCTGGTCAAGGCCCTGCAATGCACCGGCTCCCTGGAGTTTCGCGGGGTCCAGGCCCAGGTCGGCGAAGTGGTGGCCTGGCGCAACCTGTTCTGGTCGCTGACCGACGCCATGCACGGCAACGCCAGCGAATGGATGAACGGCGTCTACCTGCCCAGCACCCAGGCCCTGCAGGCCTACCGGGTGTTGGCGCCCCAGGCCTACACCGACATCAAGAAGATCATCGAGCAGGTGGTGGCCAGCGGCCTGATCTACCTGCCCTCCGGCTCCCGCGATCTCAAGGACCCGGTGCTCAACCAGTACCTCAGTACCTACTGCCGCGGTTCGGGGGGCATGGGCCACGAAGAGCGGATCAAGATTCTCAAGCTGCTGTGGGACGCCATCGGCACCGAGTTCGGCGGCCGCCACGAGCTGTACGAGATCAACTATGCCGGCAGCCAGGACGAGATCCGCATGCAGTGCCTGCGCCACGCCCAGGCCAGCGGTTCGATGAAGGCCATGACCGACCTGGTGGACAAATGCCTGGGCGACTACGACCTCGATGGCTGGACCGTGCCGCACCTGAGCAACCCCGACGACATCAACATGCTGGACCGCATCCGCCAGTAGCCACGAGGCCGGCTCCTACGGAAAAGGCCAATGTCCACCTGTTGTCGTAGGAGCTGGCTTGCCAGCGAAAGCGCCCGCCAGAGCACCACAAGCTCCTCTTCGTCGGCAAGCTGGCTCCTGCAGCGCAATGCCCTGCGTCCATGAGGAATTCGTCATGTCTGTACTCGATCCCAAGCAACTCGCCTTCCGCAACGCCATGGCCCACATGACCGCTGCGGTCAACGTCATCACCAGCAACGGCCCCGCCGGCCGTTGCGGCATCACCGCCACCGCGGTCTGCTCGGTCACCGACAGCCCGCCGACCCTGATGGTCTGCGTCAACCGCAACAGCGCCCTGAACCCGGTGTTCAAGGGCAACGGCCATTTGTGCATCAACGTCCTCAGCGGCGAACACGAGGACGTGGCGCGGCATTTTGCCGGCATGACCGAGGTGGCCATGGACCAGCGCTTCGGCCTGCACCCCTGGCGCGACGGTCTGCAGGCCCTGCCGGTGCTGGAGGGCGCCCTGGCCAGCCTCCAGGGACGCATCACCGAGGTCCAGGAAATCGGCACCCACTCGGTGATGCTGGTGGAACTGGATGAAATCAGCGTGCGCGAGCAAGGCGACTCGCTGGTGTATTTCAGCCGCTGCTTCCATCGCCTGCAGCGCCCTGGCCAGGCTGCCTGAACGCCTCCCAGCCCTGGCTAGGATTCAAGGGGGTCCGGCTGATGCAGGCCGAAGCACACGCCCTGGGGATCGTGGCACTGGCAGAACCGACCGAAACCGGGCTCGTGGGGACTGATGTCACCGGCCTGCCCCCCCAGAGCCCGGACCCGGGACACGCTGTCGGCCATGTCGCTGACCCGGAAATACACGACCATGCGCGACTGCGGATCGTCGCCATGGACGCCGACCCGGATCGAGGGCGTCTGCAACCAGGCATCCTCCGTTGCACCCAACCGCTGCGGCGACCAGTCGAACAGGCGCTGGAAAAAAACCAGCGACTGCGGAGCGTCGGCAACCCCGATTTCCACATGAGAAAGACTACCTGGCATACATCCTCCACGTTCACAGAGACAGAGCTGTCACTGTCCGCTGCAAAGGCTCGGCGGGTCTTGAATAAAACTGACCGGGTCACTCAATTCTCCCGGCCTTCGAGCAACGATGCCGGTTTGCCAGGAATATCGGCCCAGCCGCTTCGGGCATAGGCTCCCGGGGAGCAGCCGGCGAATGCCTGGAACTCCCGGGTGAAGTGGCTCTGGTCGCTGTAGCCGCACAGCACCGCAACCTGCACCAGCTCCAGCGCCGGTAGCGATTCCAGCAACTGCTGGGCGCGAGCAAAACGAATATGCCGGGCGCAGGCTTTGGGCCCTTGTCCCAGATGGGCCTTGAAGCGACTGGCGAAATGCCGTCCGCTGCAGCCGGCCTGCTGACTCAGATCACCGATCGAGGTACCGCCAGCGCTTCGCTGCAGTTCCTCCCAGGCCCGGCGCAGCATCTCGGGCAACTCACGGCGCGAGTTCTGCAAACGCTCGGCAAGAAAGGTTTCGACCCGCTGCAATCGACTCGTCCAGCAAGGGTTTTCTTCCAGTGCCTCGACCAACAAGCACACCGACGTGCCCCACAGTTCCCGCAGATCCAGCCAAGGGCTGGCAAGCACTTGGCCATCACCCTGAAACAGGCGGAACGCGGCCCAGGGCGGTAGCTCCACCTCGATGCATGAATGCACACCGCTCTGCTCGACGATCACCGGAGCTGCCGGGCGGCTCACCACGAACGCCTGGCACCGTTCCTCGCGCCCATTGGCGGCGAGCCCGTAGGGGGACGCCAGCCCGATGATCAGCTTGACCTGTGGCTGCGCGACCTCAAGCCGCCGCACGGTGCCCGGCAGTGTCTCGCTGAAGCCGTACAAGCGACCGCCCCAGGGCCGCAGCCTGATGGCATCAAACCCTGTGACGCAGTGCGAAACAGAGAAAGGCTGCATTGGCATCGAACTCACTCCCAATAGTGATCATGGTTGACCAGCTGAAGCATAAGCGACCCGCGCCGCTGGGCCATGGGCCACCTCCTGCATCTGTAGGATGGCGGTGGCCGGCCAAGCCATCGATACTCGCACCAGGCCCTGCCCACGTCCCCCAGGCGTAATGGTCCTCAACCCCTTCCGTGACGAAAACAATAACAACGTCGCACAGAGGTACAGACCCATGAACCGACTCGATCACGCTCCGGCCAGCCTGTTGCAGGCCTTCAGCGAGCTGACCCTGGAACTGCAGCAACTGGCGCAGAACAAGGACATCGAAAACCTTCACCAGCATGCCCTGGCGCGCATCTGCAAACTCTTGCCCTTCGACAGTGCCTGGTGGGGCCGCGCCGCATTGGTCGACGGCTTGCCGGATGAACACAGTTGCTACCTGTACCGCCTGCCACCGAGCTACCTGGCGGACTGGCAATCGATCCGCCACATCGACGTCACCGTGAACCGGGTGCACGAAGTGCCGGGACGGGCGGTGATCGTCGACATGGCCGATCCGCACAACGGCCCCGGACTCAACTGGCTGGGGCGCCAGTACAACATCGGCGAGCTGCTATGCGTGGTGCACATCGATCCCCATACCCAACTGAGCAACCACCTGGCCCTGTACCGTGCCCCTGGCGCCCCGGCCTTTACCCGGGACGACTGCCATGTGCTGAACAACCTGATGCTGCACCTGGTGGCAGCGGTGTCGGCCAATCAGATCCGCACCCTGGTGGCCATGCGCGAGAAACTCACCCGCCCGCGCAATCTGGCCCTGGCCGTGTGCGACCAGCGCGGTGTGCTGCAGTGCGCCGAGCGCGGTTTTGTCGATCTGCTGCTGCATGAATGGCCGCAGTGGAACGGTCCGCAACTGCCCATGAAGCTCGATGGCAACGGTTTCGAGGGTAAGCGCCTGCAGATCGACTGCTCGGCCGTGGGCGACCTGTACCTGCTGGCGGCCCGCAGCCGCAGCCTGCTGCCCAAGCTCAGCCCCCGGGAAAACGCCGTCGCCCAGTGCTTCGGTGATGGCAAGACCTACAAGGAAGTGGCTCGGGACCTGGGCATGTCGCCCAACACCGTGCGTCATCACATCCGCGCCATCTACAGCAAGCTCGGGGTCAAGGACAAGGCGCGCATCGCCCAGTTGCTCCACGCCCCGCCCGACTGACCCCACCCCCTGACCTGCGCTGATTTACGCCGTCGTATTTGACGGCCACGGGCAGCCTTTGCCCTTTTTTTGCCCCACTGCCGTGTGCCGGCGAGCCCTTCGCCGAACAACAACTCCAACAAGAGACGCACCGCCCATGACAAGGCTCATTACCCGCACCACCCTGGCCCTGGCTGGCACCCTGGCCAGCCTGTCGCTCAACGCCGCGGACCTCAACGCCCGGGACTTCTTCGCCGCCCCCGTGGGCACCCGCCTGGGGGTGCTGTACCTCCCGGCCACCCGTGCCGGCGACTTTCACGGCCCGGCCGACAGCAGCGGCAAGGCCGAGCTGCGAGTCAATGCCATGGCCTACCGCCAGGTGTTCTTCAGCGACCTGTGCGGCACCCTGTGCACCCCACAGTTCATCGTGCCCTTGGCCGACATCAGCGCTCGCTTGCCCGGCGCCGAACGCCATACCGGTGAGAGCGGTTTCGGTGATCCTCAGGTGGGGGGCACGCTGTTTTTCATCAACCAGCCGCAAACCCGCACCTACAGCGGCCTGTTGACCCTGGTCACGCTGCCGCTGGGCGAGTACCACAGCCGCAACCCGGACGTCTCCCCGGGGGCCAATCGCTGGGGCGCGACCTTTGTCTACAACTACACCCAGGGCCTGGGGGAAAAATGGGTGCTGGAGGCCAACCTCGAAGCCCAGTTGTACGGCACCAACGACGACTATTTCGGCAGCGACCTGAAACAGGACCCGCTCTATCGCCTGCAAGCCTTCGCCTCCTACAACTTCACCCCTGCTACCTACGGCGCCCTGCGCCTGATCCACGCCGATGGCGGCGAACTGCGGATCAACGACCGACGGATCAACGACACCCACAAGCGCTACACCCAGGCCGGATTCGAGGTCGGGCACTGGCTGGACAAGCGCAACCAGCTGATGTTCAGCCTGTCGCAGAACGTCGCCACCGATAACGGTTTTGCCGGCACCGACGCCTTGCTGCGCCTGGTCCACGTGTTCTGAACCCCTTGCCTTTGGAGCCTGTCCATGAACACCCAGAACGCCGTTTTGAGCGCCACCGCGCCAGCTGCTCGCCACCCCCTGGGGCTGCTGGCCGCCATCGTGCTGTTCGCCGCCATCACTCCCGCGGTACTGCTGATGGCCCCGGCCATCGCCGCCCAACTGGCCAGCCAGTGGCACTTGAGCCCCACACAGATCGGCGACCTGTTCTCTGCCGAACTGGGAGCCATGAGCCTGGCCACGTTGCCGGCCATCTGGTGGCTGAAACACATCGACTGGCGGCGCGCCGCACTGTGCAGCGCCGTGCTGTTCATCGTTGCCAACCTGCTGTCGATGCTGGCCCACGACTATTCATTGTTGCTGATGGCGCGCTTTGGCAGCGCCCTGGCAGGCGGCTCGCTGATGATCATCTGCCTGGCCAGCGCCGCCGCCAGCCCCAGTCCCAGTCGGGCCTACGGCTTCTGGGTGATGGGCCAGCTGGTGCTGGGCGCGGTCGGCCTGAGCCTGTTGCCCATGCTCTTCCAACGCTTCGGCCTGGGCGCCTGCTACCTGATCCTGGCGCTGCTGATGACCCTGTGCCTGCCCCTGGCCCGCTGTTTTCCAGCAGGCGCTGCGCGCCCGGCCGCCGATGCCGCGCAAGCCCCAGCGATCTCCTGGCTCAAGGCGAGCCTGGGAATACTCGGCATCCTCACCTTCTACATCAGCCTCAGCGGGGTCTGGACCTTCATCGGCGCCATCGGCAGCCAGTCCGGCCTCTCGGCGCAGACCAACGGCGACATCCTGGCCATCGCCACCTTGATGGGCATCGTCGGCGCGTTGTGCGCCACCCTGTTCGGTGACCGCCTGCCCCGCAGCGCCCTGCTCCTGCTGGGCTACGGCCTGATGGCGGGTTCGGTGCTGGCGCTTCTGGGCCAGCCGCAGCTGGCGCGCTTCGCGCTGGCGGCGCTGGTGTTCAAGTTCACCTGGACCTTCATCCTGCCGCTGATCCTGGCGCGCATGGCCGAGATGGATCGCAGCGGGCGCTTGATGAACGCCTCCAATCTGGTGATCAGCGCCGGCCTGGCCATAGGCCCGACCCTGGCCGGGCGCCTGATCGAAAGCAGCGGCGGCTTCCAGGGCCTGTTGCTGGGGGGGGCCGTCATCACTTTGCTGTCCCTGGCGCTGGTACTCAGTTGCCGGCCCGCCCTCCAGGCCCCTTCCCAGCCCCAGGGGCGATGACGGCCAGCGGGCAGCACCGCCGCGTCCTTGAACAACACTTTCCTTGAAAAATGGATATCACCATGACCTGTAGAACGGCTTTTTTCTTCGATGAACGCTGCCTGTGGCACAGCGGCAGCCCCCACGTCCTGACGCTCCCGGTAGGCGGCTGGGTCCAGCCGCCGTCTGCCGCGGGGCATGCTGAATCACCGGAAACCAAGCGCCGGCTGAAAAGCCTGATGGATGTCTGCGGACTGACCCGTCAGTTGCATCTGCGCAGTGCCCCTGCGGCCACCGAGGACGATCTGCTACGGGTCCACAGTGCCGCCTACCTGCAACGTTTCAAGGCCTTGAGCGATGCCGGCGGTGGTCAACTGGGCGACGAGGCGCCTGTGGGACCCGGCAGCTATGAAATCGCCAAGCTGTCCGCCGGGCTGGCCCTGGCCGCCGTGGACGCCGTGCTCAGCGGTGAAGCCGACAACGCCTACTCGCTGTCCCGTCCACCGGGACACCACTGCACCCGCGACCAGGCCATGGGCTTCTGCTTCCTGGCCAACATCGCCATTGCCATCGAGGCCGCCAAGGTCCGCCATGGCCTGGGCAAGGTAGCGGTCATCGACTGGGACGTGCACCACGGCAACGGCACCCAGTCGATCTACGAAGAGCGGGCCGACGTGTTGACCCTGTCCCTGCACCAGGACGGCTGCTTTCCACCGGGTTACGGCGGTGAGCACGAGCGTGGCCGCGGCGCTGGCCTGGGCTGCAACATCAACGTCCCGCTGCTGCCCGGTGGTGGCCATGATGCCTACCTGTACGCCATGCAGCGCATCGTGGTGCCGGCCCTGGAACGCTTCGAGCCCGAGCTGATCATCGTCGCCTGCGGCTATGACGCCAACGCCGTGGACCCATTGGCGCGGATGCTGCTGCACAGCGACTCCTTCCGCGAGATGACCCAGTGCCTGCGCGACGCTGCCGAACGCCTGTGCCGGGGACGCCTGGTACTGGTGCACGAAGGCGGCTACTCCGAGGCCTATGTGCCTTTTTGCGGGCTGGCGACCCTGGAAGCACTGTCGGGCATCCGTACCGCGGTCCAGGACCCGATGCTGGAGTTCGTGCGCCAGCAGCAGCCCAAGCAGGACTTCACGGCCTTTCAGCGCCAGTTGCTGGACCGTCAGGCCGTGGCCATAGCGACCGCCGCTCGCTGACCCACCCGGCGCCCTCCCAGGACTGATGTTCAGCGGCCTGACGCCGGACATCAGCCACTGCCTGCCTTATCAGCTCTCGCACGCGTTATTGCGCCACGCCAATGGCCGTGGCCCGAGCCCCGTCCCCCCGCTCCTCTGCCTGCTGCCTCGCGCAGCCCTCCGGCACATTCGCCCTGACGATGGCCAAAGGTTTTCTATTCTCTCCTCAATAACCTGACCCACGGGTCCGTTTTTTCGCCGTTCACCCCAGGAAGAACTCTCGCGTGCCGTAGCAACGCGCCTTTGCCTTCGGGATCGGGTGTGTCGTGCGCCGGGGCCTGTCCGTCTGCTTGCCCGCTATCCCCGGTTGCCGGGATTTCCCACTGATCGGGGGCTTGCCTATCCGCTGAGACAAAGGAGATGTCCATGGACCGCAAGACCAAGCAATACCTCGACGAGATCTACTTCTGGCAGAGGGCCCGCGCCCGCCTGTTGCAGCAAGCGGCACAACTTCACGAACCTCCCCCCGGCCCAAGGGAAACCACCGTAGCCGATACCGCCAAGGAAGCGCTGGACGATCTGTTGCACAGCTGCGGCCTGGCCGCACTGCGTCGCGGTTCCGAACAGGCTGCGCCACCCGGATACGGGTCCGCCGGGAGCACGCCGCCGACGGAACCGGCGGACTGAAGCACCGCGGGCAATGCCCTGGCTATAACGGCTCCAGGGCCCGGGCCTCACTGGGTGTCTGCTGATAACGGGCCTTGAACGCCCGGGCAAAATGCGCCTGGCTGACAAAGCCATGACGGTAGGCGATTTCACTGATGTCCAGGCTTGCCCCCTGGCTGCTGCAAAGCAGCTGGCGGGCCTGCTGCAGGCGTTTTTCCAGGATGAAGCGGCTGGGCACGGTGTTCTCCATGGCGAACAGCCGGGCCAGGTGCCGGGTAGAAATGCCGGTCTGGGCCGCGACCCGTTCGCAGCTCAGGGCCGGGTCCCCCAACTGTTCATGAATGCACTGTTTGGCCGCCAGCAGGTAGGAAGCACTCAGGGCATTGATGGGCCGTTCTCCAACCTGCCCGGCGATGATGCTGGCCAGCAGTTCGAAGGCCTGTTCCTGGTAGGTCTCGGCCTCGCCACACAGCGGCTGCTGGAAAAACGTCCGGGTGCGCTCGCCAAGGGTGCGCAACAGCAAGCGCTGAACTGCGCTGTGCACGCTGATCTTCAGCGTCCGGTCGAAACGCTTCAGGCAGCGCTCGGCAAACTGCTCCTGGGGAATGTCGAAAATGAACTGGCGCATCGCCCCGCAGAAGCCGAACAGGTAAGGCTTGTCGGTGCGGTAGACCACCAGCTCCCCAGGTTCCAGCACCTGACAGGCGCCGTCCTGATAGAAGAACGAACCGCTGCCGGTGACCAGGGACACGAAGATCGAATCCTTGGGTACACCGCGGATCATCGACGTATCGCGTTCCACCACGTGTTCATTGCCCACGATGCGCGCCAGGCGCATGGCCCCCAACTGCAGGTTGTCCTGGCGGGCGGTGAAACCGTCGTCGGCGTAGGAGTTGCACTTGAGCCCCACCAGGGTGCTGGCGTTGTAGTCCTCCCAGAAGCTCAGGCGGTGATCCGGGTCGACCGCCTGGGTGCTGGCGTGCCGGGTTTCGAGCAAGGCGCATGGAGACATTGTTGTTCTTCTCATGGGCGGCTGGATATTCCCCGGACGGCAAGGCTGTGTCCGGGCACCTGGGGCCGCATGATCTGCGGGCTGCGGCCATTCATTAACATCTGAACCATATAGCCTGTCAACTTGAAACGCAGTGAGAGCCGTTCGCCGGAACGGCCTCGTCACCTCGCTATTTTCGGTAGGAAAAATCCCCGTCCGAAACAGACAACAAATCGGTCCGATTCAATCAAACCGGCGTCCAGCCGTAGGCCTAAAGTCGCCTCAGTCATCCCCATGACGCCCCCCCTATCACAACAATCGAGGTCGACCATGCCTGAAGCCGCCACCCGTGAGTTCTGGAAAGACCTGCAGCCCATCGCCCACTGTTTCAAGCCCGACGCCAAGCCCGAGGTCTACCTGCCGAATGCCGCCAGCGACGACCTGAGCCTGTACGTGCCCTTCACCGAAACCGTGTCGTCGCGACCGCTGTGGATTTCCCCCAGCGAGAACCGCTGGTGCGACATCCTCATGGCCCGCAGCGCCGGGCTGGTCAACCGCCACTACCACCCTCACGAAGTCTTCGCCTACACCCTGTCCGGCAAGTGGGGCTACCTGGAGCACGAATGGACGGCCAGCGCCGGCGACTTCGTCTACGAAACCCCGGGCGAAGGCCACACCCTGGTGGCCTACGAGCACGAGCAACCGATGCGGGTGTTCTTCATCGTCAAGGGCCCTTTGATCTGGCTCGACCAACAGGGTGAGCCCGACGGTTATTTCGACGTGCACTCCTACATCGCCCTGTGTCGCGAACACTACGAAAAGATCGGCCTGGGCGCGGCCCATATCGACACCCTGTTTCGCTGACCTGCGCCGCTCACACCTCCTTTGGAGAACCACCATGGCTTATAAAAACAACAAGGCCAGTTACCAGAACACCTTGCTCGGGGTGCTGTTCCTGACCTTCGGCTTTGTCTTTTTCGATCGTCTGGCGCTGTCCTTCCTGTTCCCGTTCATGGCCGACGAACTACAATTGAGCAACCGCCACCTGGGCATGCTGTCGTCGGTGCTGGCCCTGGCCTGGGCGGTGTCCGGTGCCCTGGTGGGCGCCTGGTCGGACCGCCGTGGCGTGCGCAAGCCGCTGCTGATTGTCGCGGTGATCCTGTTTTCCCTGTGCTCGGCCCTCTCCGGGCTGGTCACCGGCTTCCTCAGCCTGCTGTTGTTTCGCGCCATCATGGGGCTGGCCGAAGGGCCAATCCTGCCCTTGTCGCAATCCTTGATGGTGGAGGCTTCATCGCCCCAGCGCCGGGGCCTGAACATGGGCCTGCTACAAGGCTCGGCGGCCGGGCTGCTGGGGGCGGTGATCGGCCCGCCGCTGCTGATCGCCCTGGCCGAAGCCTATGGCTGGCGCCACGCTTTCATCCTCTCGCTGGTTCCCGGCCTGCTGATCGCCCTGCTGATCTGGCGCTACGTGCACCCGGACCCGCCACGGAGCGAATCCCGAACCAACGCCGCACCGAGCAAGGGCAGCGGACATCGGCTGGCCTTGCTGAAAAGCCGCAACATCGTGCTCTGCACCCTGATCAGCTGCGTGTTCCTGACCTGGTTCATCATTCTGATTTCCTTCACCCCGACCTTTCTGGTCAAGGTCCGCGACTACAGCCCGGCCAGCATGGGCACGGTGATGAGCTGCCTGGGCGGCGCCTGGGTGCTCTGGGGCTTCGGCGTGCCGGCGATCTCCGATCGCATCGGCCGGCGACCGACCCTGGTGCTGTTCTCGCTGATCGCCGCCTGCTGCCCCATGGCCCTGCTCTATGCGTCTTCGCCCTGGATGCTCGGCGGGCTGATGCTGCTGACCTACACCGGCCTGGGCTGCTTCACCCTGTTCATGGCCACCATTCCGGCGGAAACCGTGCCCCGTGAAGTCATGGCCACGGCCCTGGGCCTGATCATGGGCATCGGCGAGCTGGTGGGCGGCTTCGTCGCCCCGACCATCGCCGGGTTCGCCGCCGACCGCTTCGGCCTGTCCATCGTCATGTGGATGTCCTGTGGCGGCGCCTTGCTGGCAGCGGTACTGGCGCTGTTTCTCAAGGAAACCGCTCCGGCGCTGCTGGCCCGTCAACAGCGCCAGCACACCTCCTCTGTCCTGCAAGGAAACCAGCCATGAACGCACTGCGTTGGCACGCCGCCCGGGACCTGCGCCTGAGCCAGGTGCAACTGCGCCAGCCCGGCCCCGGGGAAGTCCTGTTGCAGGTCGCCTACTGCGGTATCTGCGGCAGCGACCTGCATGAGTACGCCGACGGGCCGCACTCGATTCCCCAGCACGCGGCCCACCCGCTGTCCGGCTGCCGGGCGCCACTGACCCTGGGCCATGAGTTCTGCGGTCAGGTGGTGGCCCTGGGCCCCGGTGTCGATCCGAGCCTGCTGGGGCAACGGGTGGCCGTGGAGCCGGAGTATCGCTGCGGCGAATGCCAATACTGCCGCATGGGCCAGTACAACCTCTGTGAGTCCATGGGCTTTATCGGCCTGATGGGCGACGGCGGTTTTGCCGAGCAGGCCCTGGTGCCCGCCTACATGCTGCACCGGCTGCCAGAGCGCGTCAGCTTCAAGCAGGCCGCCGTGCTGGAGCCGGCGGCGGTGGCCTACCACGCCCTGAACCAGAGCAGCCTGCTGGCCGGCGACAGTTGCGTGGTGTTCGGGCTGGGGCCCATCGGCCTGTTGCTGGTCCTGCTGGCACGGTTACGGGGCGTGGAGCGCATCTACGCCGTGGACCTGGACCCCGAGCGCCGGCGCCTGGCCCTGGAATTCGGCGCCAGCGCCGCCCTGGACGGCGCCGACCCACAGTTGCAGGAGCGCCTGCGGCAACTGAGCGACGGCGGCCTCGACTCAGCCTTTGAGGCCGCCGGCACCCAGCAGACCCTGAGCCATGCCCTGCACTGCCTGCGCAAGGGCGGTGAGGCCGTGCTGGTGGGCCTGATGGGCCAAGTGCAGGTCGACGCCTTCCACCTGGTGAACCACGAACTGCGCCTGCTCAGCAGCGTCGGCTACCGCCATGTGTACCCCGAACTGATCGAGCTGCTGGCCAGCGGACGCCTGGACCTGTCGCGGCTGGTGACCCGCTGCCTGGCCCTGGAGCAGGCGGTGGAACAGGGCTTCGAGGCGCTGTTGCACGACAAGAGTCAGATCAAGGTGCTGATCAACCCGACGCCGGCCCTGGCCGAGGCCTGACCCATCGCTTTCAACACTCAAGACAAAAACAACAAGAAACGAGTACCCGACATGAATGCTTCCTGTGCGCTGTGCCCGCTGTTGGCAGCCTTGCTGCTGCCCCTTGATGGCTTCGCCGATGCCCCGGCTGCGCCCCGCAGCGGGCCACTGTCCGGGTTGGGCGACTACCTGGCCGACCGGGGCATTACGCCCCATGTGCAGTTTCTCAGCCTGGCGATGAAGAACCTCGATACCGGCCCGCGGCCCCACAGCTTCGGCAACAGCGGCGATCTGTTCGTCGGCGTCGATATCGACCTGGGGACCTTCGCCGGCCTCGACGGCGCGGCGCTGCACGTCGAACAGACCCTGTTCATCCTCGACCAGCAGACCGGCGTGCCCACCTCACGCAACTGGCAAGGCGCCGCCGGCAGCTACTTTGGCGGCGCGCCGATCCACAACGACCTCACCAGCCACCAGTTGAGCCTGTTGACCTACCAGCAGACCTGGCTCGACGGCCGGGTCGACCTGAGCCTGGGGCGGACCAACGCGCGGCGCTATTTCTATATCTACAACTGCGAAAGCACCGTCACCTGCAACGACCCGATCATCGACTCTTCCACCGGCACCCTGCCGCCGCCCTACGGCAGTTGGGGCGGCTACCTGAAGTACCGGCTGACGCCCCAGTGGTACGTGCACGGCGGCGCCTTCGAGTCCAACCCGGTGGACTACCTGAAGGAGCGCAAGGGCCTGGATTTCAGCACCGACGACGCCAGCGGCACCAGCCTGCTGCTGGGCCTCGGCCGTCAGAACCAAGAGGCCTACAGCGCCCACTACGAGCTCAACGGCTACTACAACACCTCCAAACAGGTGGATCCGCTGACCGGGGCCACCGCATTCGGCAGCGGCGGCGCCTTCTTCAAGTTCCAGCAGGCACTATGGCGCGCCGACGCCGGCACCGGCACCGCGCCCCAGGCCTTGCTGCTGTTCGGTTCGCTGTCGGCGGCGGCCGACGACAAACAGCCCTTCAGCCAGTTCGCCGAAGCCGGGCTGACCTATCTGGCGCCCTTCGACCGGCCCCGGGACAAGCTCAACCTCAAGGCCAGCTACCTGCGCCTCAACGATCACCAACTGCGCTTCCAGCAACAGGCACGGACCGCCAACGGCGGCGATCCGCGCCTGGGCGAGCGCAATGTCTATGCCCTGGAAGCCAACGCCCACATCGCCCTGACCCGGCAACTGGCGGTGGAACCCAGCGTTCAGTACCTGATCAACCCGGACAATTTCTACAACCCCGAAGCCCGCGAGCTGAGCGGCAACGGCTTTGTCGTCGGCCTGCAAGTGACCCTCGACCTCGGCTCGCTGCTGGGGCTGTGAGATGGATTTCTGTGACTGCCCAAAGAGGTATCCCCATGACTGAACACCCCACGCAAACCTTCGACTACATCGTGGTCGGCGCCGGCTCCGCCGGTTGCGTGCTGGCCAACCGGTTGTCCGCCGATCCCAAGCTTCAGGTGTGCCTGATCGAGGCTGGCCCCAGCGACCGCAGCCTGCTGCCGGCGGCCTATGTGCGTACACCGGCGGGGATCATCCGCCTGATCGCCAACCCGCGCTGGAACTGGATGCATCAATTCAGCGCCCAGGCCGCCAGCGGCGACGTGCCGATCCCCTGCCCCCGCGGCCGGGTCTGGGGCGGCTCCAGCGCCATCAACGGCATGATCTACATACGTGGTCATCGCCAGGACTTCGACCGCTGGGCCGCTGCCGGCAACCAGGGCTGGAGCCATGACGAACTGCTGCCCTATTTCAAGCGTTCGGAGCATTTCGAACCGGGCGACTCGCCCTGGCACGGCCAGCACGGCGAGCTCAACGTCGCCGAGCAGCGCAGCCCGAGCCCGGTCAACCAGGTGTTCTATGAGGCGGCCACGGAGCTGGGCTGGCGCTACAACCCGGATTTCAACGGCCCGGAACAGGAAGGCTTCGGGCCCTTCCATGTCACCCAGGTCAACGGCGAGCGTTGCAGCGCGGCCCGGGCCTTCCTGCACCCGATCCTGCAGCGGCCGAACCTGACCGTGCTGAGCAACACCCTGACCCACCGGGTGCTGCTGCAAGGCACTCGCGCCAGCGGCGTGGAGATCAGCCAGAACGGCGAGGTCCGGCAATTGCAGGCGCGCCGGGAAGTGATCCTCTGCGCCGGGGCGATCAACTCGCCGCAGTTGCTGCTGCTCTCCGGCATCGGCCCGGCGGAGGAACTGAAATCCCACGGCATCCTGCCGCGCCACCCGTTGCCCGGGGTCGGCCTGAACCTGCAGGACCACCAGGACATCGTGCTGATGTACCGCAGCGACCCGGAGCTGGGCTACGGTCTTTCGCCCAAGGGCCTGTTGCCCCTGGCCCGTTCGCCCTGGCAATACCTGACCCGGCGCCAGGGCCCGCTGACGTCGAACACCGTGGAGTCCGGGGCCTTTCTGCGCCTTACGCCCGAAGACCCGGTGCCGGAACTGGGGCTGATCGTCGCCCCGGCCCTGAAGAACCAGCCCCGGCGCCTGATTCCCGTGGGCCATGGCATCAGCCTGCATGTGGCGGTGATGCATCCGCAAAGCCGAGGTCGAGTGCGCCTGAACTCCGCCGATCCCCACGACAAACCGCTGATCGAGGCCAACTTTCTCAGCCACCCGGAAGACTTGCGCAAACTGGTGGCCGGCTTGCGCCTGGTGCGCCAGCTGGCTGCGACCCGGGCCTTCTCCCGGCGCCTCAAGGGCGAACTGCTGCCCGGTCCGCAGGTGCAGAGCCAGGAGCAGATCGAGCAATGGATCCGCCAGCACCTGGGCACGGTGTTCCACCCGGTGGGCAGCTGCAAGATGGGCCATGACGAACTGGCGGTGGTCGACGATCAACTGCGGGTCCACGGCCTGCAGGGACTGCGGGTGGCGGACGCCTCGATCATGCCGAGCCTGATCACCGGCAACACCAACGCGGCGGCGATCATGATCGGGGAAAAGGCCGCCGACCTGCTGCTGGGCTCGTCACTGGCACAGCCGAGCGCCGAGCCCCAGGGCCACGCGTGCGCCTGAGGCCAGGGTTCAGGGGCGCTTCGGCGCCTCGGCACTCCAGAGCACCGGCCAGTTGTCATAGCCCAGGCCACTGCAATTGGGCATGCGCCGGTAGTCGGTGAGCTGGAAGGCCTGGCCGTCGAAGTGCCAGCTGGCCATTTCCCCGCAGTCGCCGATCCCGCGGCCCATGAGGAAACTGCTGAGCGTCCCGGTTTCGGGGTCATAGTTGATGCCGCCAGTATGGTCGACGCTGCCGTCCGGCAATGCCTGCATCAGCAGGGGCTGTAGCGCATAGGGCGCGGTGCGCGAGCGGCTGCTGATGTCGAACAGGCAGATATAGGCGCCGCAGTCGGAGAACTCGAACACCAGCGCCTGCTGCGCCGTCAGCGGATAGAGCTCGATGCGCGCAGGCATGACGTAGTCGTCGTCCTCTTCCGACTTGGGCGGAGGGAGTGTTTTCTGCACCGCCGCCCGCAGCCCCCTGCGCTCCCGGGCACTGAGCGGCGTCACCCCGGGATAGGGGCGCAGCGCCGGGGCCGCCTGGACCCTGGGCACCGCGCTGGCCGGTTGTTCGCCGGGCGTGGCCAGGGCGCTGAGCGTGCCCTGGCGGTGCTGCACCTGATCGACCTGTTGCAGCAATTCGGCCAGCCCGGTCAGAAGCACCCGGGCCGGTTGCGCCCCCGGCAGTTCCAGCACCTGCCCGCTGCGCAACCGCGCCAGCCATTGCCGGGCCAGGGCCTGATCGTCAACCCGGTAATACTGCTGCTGCCGGGTACTGTCGGGGGCTTCCACTTCCTGCACCAGCGCCGCCAGCAAGGCGGGCTCCAGCGGGCGGCCGTCCAGGCGCAGCACGTTGGGCTCGATAGGCGCGCCCTGGTGCTCCAGTTGCAGCTGCAGCCGGCCTTCGGGACCGGCCTGGCTGCGGATGATCAGGGTCAGGTGGTTGACCGGCTCGGCAAACCCGATGTTCGGCGTGTAGAGCAGCTGGCAGTCGCGGCGGTTGTCGCAGGCGCTGATCCAGCCCTGCTGCTGCACCCACAGCGGGGTCAGTTCCGGAAGCTCCTGGGCCAGGCAGGGAGCGGCGCCAAGCACCAGCAAAGACAGCACAGCGGGACGCAGCATGACGACGCTCCTGGTCAGACAAAGGCGCGGATTCTGCCACGCTCGCCCAGGTTCGAATACCGCCATCGCCAGCGCCCCGGGGCGAGGCATCGCCGCCGCGCCGAACGGCCCGGCGCCAGCGCTCAAGGGCCTGGCGCGTCGGCCCCTGGCGGGTTGGTCTGGCCCTGGCGCGCGCGGTATTCCCCCGGCGCGGTCTTGGCGTAACGCTGGAAGAAGCGGCTGAAATAGGCCGGGTCCTTGAAGCCCAGCTGGTAGCAGATTTCATTCACCGAACTGGCGGTGAACAGCAGCAGGCGCTTGGACTCCTGCATCAGGCGCTCGTACACCAGGCGCTTGGACGGCAGGTCGGCAATGCGTCGGCAGACATCGTTGAGCCGCGCTTCGGTGACCCCCAGGGCGCTGGCGTAGCGCGCCAGGGGCCAGTGCTCCAGGTAGCGGGCCTCGATCAGCTCGTTGAAGCGGTGGAAGATCTGCAGGTCTTCGTGGCGCGCCGGACGGGCCTTGAGGGAGTTGGCCGACAGCCTGAGCAGGCTGATCATCAGCAGCCGGGTCAGGGCCTCCAGGGCCGGCTCGCGCCCCGCGTCCTGCCCGGCGATTTCCTGCTGCAACTCATGGAACAGGCACTCCAGGCGCCGCACCTCGCCGGCGAACTGCGGCCCCAGCCGCGCCAGGGCCACGCAGGCCGGTGGCACCAGCGGCGCGGGGGCCAGCGTCGGATCGGCGCCGATCAGCTCCCACACCAACTGCTGGCGCACGGTGAGCACGTGGCCCTCGCTGTCGGCCTCGGTGACGAAGGCATGGGGAATGGTCGGCGGAGTGAGGAAGAACATCGGTCCCGACTCCAGGTACTGCTGGTCGTCCAGATAGACCCGCACCGCGCCGCTTTGCACGTAATGCACCTGGAAAAAACGGTCGTGGCGGTGCACCGGCATGTTGCGCCCGAAGAAGCCGGCGAGGTTGCTGAGCTTGTCGTAATGCACCTGGGCATCGGCGTAGCGCTGATCGTAGACCTGGCCGATGTTGATGTTGGGAATGGGTTGACGTGGGTTCATGGCACCCTTCTGTTTTTTATTTTTCAGCACGCAGAGCGTTGGCATCCTGCGCGATTCGCGGCTGGCCCGCCAGGGCAAGACGCAATCGTTCAGGCTGGCGCTTGACGATCATTAACATATTAAATATAACGTTAATACATTAACGAATTCACCCCGCCAGCGGCAAGCGCACTGCGGGGCCCCACACCAGGAACCAGGAGACGCTCGATGAGCCGTGCACTGAACGATCACGCCGGCGGCACCCTGTTCGGCGTTGCGCTGAACTACCAGGGGTTGCTGCAGAGCCATCTGCAAAGCTTCACCCAGCCGCCCTACCAGAAGCCTCCGGTGAAGCCGGTGCTGTTCATCAAGACGCCCAACACCCGCAACAGCCATGAAGCACCGGTGGTGTTTCCCAAGGACGTCGAACGCCTGCAACCGGGCCCGGCCCTGGGGGTGGTGATCGGCAAGCGTGCCAGCCGGGTGAGCCTGGAAAACGCCCTGGAGCATGTGGCCGGCTACACCATCGTCAACGAGTTCAGCCTGCCGGAAGACAGCTACTACCGCCCGGCAGTCAAGGCCAAATGCCGTGACGGCTTCTGCGCCATCGGCCCGCAGCTGGTGCCGGCCGCCCAGATCAGCGATCCCCACGACCTGAGCCTGGAGCTGTTCGTCAACGGCGAGCGGGTGCAGCACAACAGCACCGCCAACCTGGTGCGCAACATCCCCCAGCTGATTGCCGAGATCAGCGAATTCATGACCCTGCATGCCGGAGACGTGCTGATCACCGGCACTCCCGAAGGCCGGGTCGATGTGCGGCCCGGCGACCGGGTCGAAGTACAGATCAGCGGCCTGGGCCGTCTGGCCAACAGCATCGTTGCCGAATAAGGAACCGACATGAAACACGCGCGCATCCGCTATCAGGGCCAGGTCCACGACGCTCGGGTCACCGGCCCCAACACCCTGCAACTGGAGGACGGCCGGGTCCTGGCCGAAGACCAGGTGCAGTGGCTGCCACCGGCCACCGGCACCCTGTTCGCCCTGGGCCTGAACTACGCCGACCACGCCGCGGAGCTGGCCTTCACGCCGCCCACCGAGCCCCTGGTGTTCATCAAGTCGCCGGGCACCTACACCGGCCACAAGCAGGTGACCTGGCGCCCGGACAACGTCGCCTACATGCACTACGAGTGCGAGCTGGTGGCGGTGATCGGCAAGACCGCGCGCAACGTCAAGCGCGAGGACGCCCTGGACTACCTGGCCGGCTACACCCTGTGCAACGACTACGCGATCCGCGATTACCTGGAGAACTACTACCGGCCCAACCTGCGGGTGAAGAACCGCGACGCCACCACCCCGGTGGGCCCGTGGATCATCGACGCCGCCGAGGTGCCCGAGCCCAACAAGCTGACCCTGCGCACCTGGGTCAACGGCGAACTGCGCCAGCAAGGCAGCACCGCCGACATGATCTTCGACATCCCCTACCTGATCGAATACCTGTCCAGCTTCATGACCCTGCAACCGGGCGACATGATCGCCACCGGCACCCCCGAAGGCCTCAGCGATGTAGTGCCCGGCGATGAGGTGGTGGTGGAGATCGAAGGCATTGGCCGGCTGGTCAACCGTATCGTCAGCGAAAGCGAATTCTTCGCCCATCACGCCCACCCAGAGCCCACCGCCGTGGCCAAGGAGCACGCATAAATGATCAAGCACTGGATCAACGGCCGCGAAGTCGAAAGCCGTGAAGTGTTCACCAACTACAACCCCGCCACCGGCGAAGCCATTGGCGAGGTGGCCAGCGGCGGCGCCGAGGAAATCGCCCAGGCGGTAGCGGCGGCCAAGGACGCCTTTCCGAAATGGGCCAATACCCCGGCCAAGGAGCGGGCGCGATTGATGCGCCGCCTGGGTGCGCTGATCGAGGAGAACGTGCCGCACCTGGCAGAGCTGGAAACCCTGGACACCGGCCTGCCGATCCACCAGACCCGCAACGTGCTGATTCCCCGGGCCTCGCACAACTTCGACTTCTTCGCCGAGGTCTGCACCCGCATGGATGGCCACAGCTATCCGGTGGACGACCAGATGCTCAACTACACCCTGTACCAGCCGGTGGGCGTGTGCGCCCTGGTGTCGCCGTGGAACGTGCCGTTCATGACCGCCACCTGGAAGACCGCGCCCTGCCTGGCCCTGGGCAACACCGCGGTGCTGAAGATGAGTGAACTGTCGCCGCTGACCGCCAACGAGCTGGGCCGGCTGGCGGTGGAAGCCGGGATTCCCGCCGGGGTGCTGAACATCGTCCAGGGTTACGGCGCCACCGCCGGCGATGCCCTGGTGCGCCACCCGGACGTGCGGGCGATCTCCTTCACCGGCGGCACCGCCACCGGCAGGAAGATCATGCAGACCGCTGGCCTGAAGAAGTACTCCATGGAACTGGGGGGCAAGTCGCCGGTGCTGATCTTCGAGGACGCCGACCTGGAACGGGCCCTGGACGCCGCGCTGTTCACCATCTTTTCCCTGAACGGCGAACGCTGCACCGCCGGCAGCCGGATCTTCATCCAGGAAAGCGTCTACCCGCAGTTCGTCAAGGAGTTCGCCGCCCGGGCCAAGCGCCTGATCGTCGGTGACCCGCAGGACCCCAAGACCCAGGTCGGCTCGATGATCACCCAGGCCCACTACGACAAGGTCACCGGCTACATCCGCATCGGCCTGGAAGAAGGCGCGACCCTGCTGGCCGGCGGCCTGGAACGTCCGGCCAACCTGCCGGCGCACCTGGCCCGCGGGCAGTTCATCCAGCCCACGGTATTCGCCGACGTGGACAACCGGATGCGCATCGCCCAGGAAGAGATCTTCGGCCCGGTGGTGTGCCTGATCCCGTTCAAGGACGAGGCCCAGGCCCTGCAGCTGGCCAACGACACCGAGTACGGCCTGGCCTCCTACATCTGGACCCAGGACATCGGCAAGGCCCATCGCCTGGCCCGGGGTATCGAGGCCGGCATGGTGTTCATCAACAGCCAGAACGTCCGCGACCTGCGCCAGCCCTTCGGTGGCGTCAAGGGCTCGGGCACCGGCCGCGAAGGCGGCGAATACAGCTTCGAAGTGTTTGCCGAGATCAAGAACGTCTGCCTCTCCATGGGCAGCCATCACATCCCGCGCTGGGGCGTGTAAGGTTTACAACCGTCCCGGATCACGCCAACAAGAAGATGTTTCAGGAGAAGCACCATGGGCGAAGTCGTCATGGCCGCCAAGGTCTGCCACGTTCCATCGATGTACCTGTCCGAACTGCCGGGCAAGCACCACGGCTGCCGTGAGGCGGCCATTGCCGGGCACAAGGAAATTGCTCGCCGCGCCCGGGCGCTGGGGGCCGACACCGCGGTGGTGTTCGATGTGCACTGGCTGGTCAACAGCGGTTACCACATCAACTGTGGTGAAGCCTTCAACGGCACCTACACCAGCAACGAGCTGCCGCACTTCATCAAGAACATGACCTACGACTACCAGGGCTGCCCGGAGCTGGGGGAGCTGATCGCCGCCGAGGCCAACGCCGCCGACGTGCGCACCCTGGCCCACAACATCCCCAGCCTGGAGCTGGAGTACGGCACCCTGGTGCCCATGCGCTACATGCACATGGACGTGCCCGCCGCCGAGCATTTCAAGGTGGTGTCCATCGCCGCCTGGTGCGCCTGGCACAAGCTGGAGGACAGCTTCACCTTCGGCGCCGCCGTGCGCCGGGCGATTGAAAAGAGCGAGCGCAAGGTCCTGGTGCTGGCGTCCGGCTCGCTGTCCCACCGTTTCTCCAACGACCGCGAAGCCGAGGCCAACATCCACAACTGGACCCGGGAATTCGACAAGCAGGTGGACCAGCGGGTGGTGGAGCTGTGGCAGCAGGGTCGCTTTCGCGAGTTCTGCGCCATGCTCCCGGACTACGCCACCAGTTGCCATGGCGAAGGCGGCATGCACGACACGGCAATGCTCCTGGGGCTGCTGGGCGGGCCGGAACACCAGCGCCCGGCGGAGATCATCACGCCGCTGTTCGGCAGCTCCGGCACCGGCCAGATCAACGCCATCTTCTAGAAGCAGCGGCAAGTTCCAGCCACTCGCTGCAAGACACAATCGAACGCAGTGCCAAGCCACCAGCCTCAAGTCACAGGAGTCCGCTCTTGTGGCTTGCAGCTTGACGCTTGCCGCTGCCTCCCAAGGAGACTTCCCGTGCCGCATTTCATCGCTGAGTACACCGACAACATCGAACAGGCCGCCGATCTGCCAGGGCTGTTCAGCAAGGTTCATGACTACCTGGGCGCCACGGGCGTGTTTCCCCTTGGGGGCATTCGCAGCCGCGGGGTACGCCTGGACACCTGGCGCATGGCCGATGGCAAGCACGACTACGCCTTTGTCCATATGCGCCTGCAAGTGGGTGCCGGTCGTGACTTGGCCACCCGGCGCCAAGTGGCCGAGGGGCTGTTCGACATCATCAAGGCCCACTTCGCCACGCTGCAGGCCCAGCGCTTGCTGGCCCTGTCGTTCGAGATGAGCGAGCTGGAGGCCGAGCTGAACTTCAAGCACAACAACGTGCATGAGTTCCTGCGCGGACAGGCCTGAGCATTGTGCCGGCCCTTTCGCCGGCAAGCCGGCTCCTGCACAACGCCCATGCCACCCGTAGGAGCTGGCTTGCCAGAGAACAGGCCCGCAAGCCAGGCGCCAGCCCCTAGGCAGACTTCGCTGGCAAGCCGACCCACACAAGAACAATAACGAGATCTCCCCATGTCCCATCCCGCAATCGCCGAGGCTCCTGTGGCCGAGGTCAACGACTGCTATCGCAAGATCACCTGGCGGCTGATGCCGCTGTTGTTCGTCTGCTACATCTTCGCCCACCTGGACCGCATCAATATCGGCTTCGCCAAGTTGCAGATGACCCAGGACCTGGGCTTCAGCGACAGCGTCTACGGCCTCGGCGCCGGGCTGTTCTTCGTGGCCTACGCGCTGTTCGGGGTGCCCAGCAACCTGGCCCTGGAGCGGGTCGGGCCACGGCGCTGGATCGCCTTGCTGATGCTGGTCTGGGGCCTGCTGTCCAGTGCCCTGATGCTGGTCGACAGCGCCTGGGGCTTCTATGTGCTGCGCTTTCTGCTGGGGGTCGCCGAGGTGGGTTTCTTCCCCGGCATCCTGGTGCTGCTCAACCGCTGGTACCCGGCCAGCCGCCGCGGTCAGGTCACCGCGCTGTTCGCCATCGCCGTGCCCATGGCCGGAGTGATTGGCGGGCCCTTGTCGGGGTGGATTCTGGAAAGCTTCCACGACTTCGGCGGCCTACGCGGCTGGCAATGGATGTTCCTCATCGAAGGCTTGCCCGTGGTGTTGCTGGGTCTAGTGGTGCTCAAGGCCCTGCCGGAAAGCATCGAGCAGGTGAACTGGCTGACCCCGGCGCAGAAAACCCAGCTGTTGCAGGCGCTGCAACAGGAAGAACAGCGCAAGTCCATCAACCGCTTCAGCGACATCCTCACGGAGCGCCATGTCTGGCTGCTGGTGTGCATCTACTTCGCGGTGATGCTGGCGGTGAACACCATCGCCTTCTGGATGCCGACCCTGATCCACCACGCCGGCATCGCCCGGGACAGCAACGTCGGCCTGCTCAGCGCCCTGCCCTATCTGGCCGGTTGCCTGTTCATGCTCGGCGTTGGCCGTTCTTCGGACCGCCTGCGCGAGCGCCGCTGGCATTTGGCGATACCGCTATTGATGTCCAGCCTCGGCCTGACTCTCACCGGGCTGGCCCCGGGCGACCCGTGGCTGGTGATGTTCGGCCTGTTGGTGGCGGGCATGGGCGCCAGCGCCGCGCTGCCGATGTTCTGGCAGTTGCCGCCGGCCTTTCTCGCCAGCAGCACCCAGGCCGCGGGTATTGCCCTGATCAGTTCCTTCGGCAGTGTGGCCGCCTTCCTCGCGCCCTACCTGATCGGCGTGGTGCGCGACGCCACCCAAAGCGCCAGCCTCGCCCTCTATGCCCTGGCCCTGCTGATCGCCCTGGGCGCCTGGCTGGTGCTGCGGGTGCCAGCCCATATCGTCAACCCTCGGGAGAAATAACCATGCTCAGCCCTTCGGATATCCAAGAAGCCGCCGCGCGCCTCAATGCCGCCGAACGCAGCCGCGAACAGATCGGCCAGTTGTCCCTGCAATACCCCGACATCAGCATCGAGGATGCCTACGCCATCCAGCGCAGCTGGGTGGAGCAGAAGATCCGCGACGGCCGCAAGCTGGTGGGCCACAAGATCGGCCTGACGTCCCGGGCGATGCAGGTATCGTCGAACATCACCGAGCCGGATTTCGGCGCCTTGCTGGACGACATGCTGTTCGATGAAGGCACGGACATTCCCTTCCAGCGCTTTATCGTGCCGCGGGTCGAGGTGGAGCTGGCGTTCATCCTCGGCAAACCCCTGAAAGGCCCCCACTGCACGCTGTTCGATGTGCTGGACGCCACCGACTGGGTGATCCCGGCCCTGGAGATCATCGACGCGCGCATCCAGCAAGTGGACCCGCAGACCCAGGCCACGCGCAAGGTGTTCGACACCATTTCCGACAACGCCGCCAACGCCGGGGTGGTAATGGGCGGCCGCGCCGTGCGCCCAGGGGATGTGGACCTGCGCAAGGTGCCGGCGGTGCTCTACCGCAATGGCGTGATCGAGGAGTCCGGGGTGTCTGCCGCGGTACTCAACCACCCGGCCAAGGGCGTGGCCTGGCTGGCCAACAAGCTGGCGGCCTACGACGTCGGCCTGGAAGCCGGGCAGATCATTCTCGGCGGCTCCTTCACGCGCCCGGTGGCCGCCCGTCCCGGGGATGTCTTCCACGTGGACTACGATCAGTTGGGCAGCATTGCCTGCCGCTTTGTCTGAGGAGACAGCCATGGACATGCCTCTGAACCTGTTCAAACAACGACTGCAACACAGCGAACCGCAGATCGGCCTGTGGCTGGGGTTGGCCGACGGCTACTGCGCCGAGCTGGCGGCCAACGCCGGTTTCGACTGGCTGGTGCTGGACGGCGAACACGCGCCCAACGATCTGCGCAGCCTGCTGGCGCAGCTGCAGGCCATCGCGCCCTACGCAGCCCAGGGCATCATCCGCCCGCCCATTGGCGATACCGCGCTGATCAAGCAACTGCTGGACATCGGCACCCAGACCCTGCTGATTCCCATGGTGGAAAGCGCCGAACAGGCACGTCAGCTGGTGCGCGCCATGCACTATCCGCCGCTGGGGGTGCGCGGGGTCGGCAGCGCCCTGGCCCGGGCATCGCGCTGGAACAGCATCGCCGGCTACCTGGATCAGGCGGACGAGCAGATGTGCCTGCTGGTGCAGATCGAGAACCTCGAAGGCCTGCGCAACCTGGATGAGATTCTCGCGGTGGACGGAGTCGACGGCGTGTTTATCGGCCCGGCGGATCTGTCGGCGGCCATGGGCCAGCGCGGTAACCCCGGGCACCCCGAGGTGGTGGCCGCGATTGAAGACGCCATCGTGCGGATTCGTCAGGCGGGCAAGGCCGCGGGGATTCTCAGTGCCGATCAGCGTCTGGCCCGGCGCTGCATCGAACTGGGGGCGAATTTTGTTGCGGTGGGCGTAGATACCACGGTCCTGATGAAAGGCTTGCAGAGCCTGGCCGGCCAGTACAAGACCCTGGACACCCCTACCAGCGAAGGCGGGGTTTACTGACGAACGCTGGCTGGTAGCCTCTTCGCTGGCCAGCCAGCTCACTGTCCCCACTGCTTCAGGCCGGCCGCAAGGCCGCCGTCTGGCTCTTGATCTTGATCTTGATCTGAACGCCCCGTTAACCACGATGGCCGAACGCAGGCATTGAGCCGTGGGTAACCCGGCAGGGATGCCGGGTTAGCCGCCACCCGGCCATGGATGGCCGGTGGCGGCGGCCCACGGATCAATGCCGGAGTTCGGGCATGCCGAGCCCCAGCGAGGCACCGAGTGGAGGGGCAAAGCCCTTTGGTTACTTTGGGGCCCCAAAGTGACTCGCCGTAAGGGCGAAACCGCCAGCCGCCGCACCCGCGGAAATGGATATGTACCCCAAACCGCCACTGTAAGAGCGAAACCCTGAGCGGCCATTACCGCAGCAACGAATATGCCCACCACCCGCGCAGGTTAACGAACTTCGCTGGCCAGCCAGCTCCAGCGAGTATCTAGCGGGCGTTGCGGGCCAAGCGCCAGACGCGGGCGATGTCGGCGGCGCGTTCGCGCAGCAGGCGCGGGGCCTCGCGGCAGGCCTGCTCCAGGCTCATGGGGCCGCTGGTCAGGGCGAAGGCTGCGTCCACGCCGTGGGCGTACATCTGCTGGTAACCCTCGCCCAGGGTGCCGGCAATCACGATCACCGGAACGCCCTGCTCCCGGGCAATGCGCGCTACGCCAAAGGGGGTCTTGCCGCGCAGGGTCTGGGCGTCAAAGCGGCCCTCACCGGTAATCACCAGATTGGCACCGCGCATGGCCTGTTCCAGGCCCACCAGCTCCGCCACCACTTCCACCCCCGGGCGAAATTGCGCGCCGAGGAACGCCTTGGCGGCAAACCCCAGGCCGCCCGCCGCGCCGCTGCCGGGTTCGTCACGCAGGTCCTTGGGCAACACCTGGGCACACAGGTCGGCGAAGTGCCCCAGGGCCCGGTCCAGCGCTTGCACCTGTTGCGGCGAGGCACCTTTCTGCGGGCCGAAGATCGCCGAGGCACCGTGCTCGCCACACAGCGGGTTGTTGACGTCGGCGGCGATTTCAAAACGTACCTGGGCCAGACGCGGGTCCATGCCATCGAGCTCGATACCGGCCAGATCAGCCAGGGCCAGACCACCCCGGGGCAGTACCTGACCCTGGCGATCCAGCAATTTGAGACCCAGGGCTTGCAGGGCACCGGCGCCACCGTCGTTGGTGGCGCTGCCGCCGATGGCCAGGATGATGCGCTGGGCCCCGGCCTCCAGCGCGGCCAGGATCAGTTCCCCTGTACCGAAGGTGCTGCTGTTGCAGGCATCGCGCTGGTCCAGCGCCAGTAATTGCAGGCCGCTGGCCTCGGCCATTTCAATGATTGCCGTGTGGCTCTGGGGCAGCCAGCCCCAGCGGGCTTCGACCGTCGCCCCCAGCGGTCCCTGGACCCGATGGCTGCGCAGCTGCCCGTCACAAGCGGCGAGAATCGACTCCACCGTGCCCTCGCCGCCGTCGGCCATCGGGCATTGACGTAGCTCGGCGTCGGGCCAGACCTCGGCCAGCCCCAGGGCAATGGCCTGGGCCACGCCTGCGGCACTCAGGCTGTCCTTGAACGAGTCGGGGGCGATGATGATCTTCATGGGGTGTTCTCCGGTTCTTGTGCCGCCATGCTGCCACTTGGCGCAGGCGCTGGCCCCGGTCCGCTGCACAAGTCCGGGGGCGCTTTATTGTTCATTGCTACAACGGCGCAGCCTCGCCTAGCGTTGAAACCGCTGCCGCAGGCTGCGAACGGGCGCGGAGCGCTCGCGAGGGGCTTGAGGGCGACGCAGGTTTGACGGGAGATTGCCAGGCAAGGCCCTGCGGGCCTTTGCGCAGCCTCGCCATGGCTCGGCAGCGGCTACAGGGGATTGTGTTGAGCCGTGTTGGGGGGCAGCAATTGCACCCCCAGGTACAGGGCCAGCATGCCGTCCAGGCGCAAGGGGTCGACGCCGCTGAGTTCGGCAATCCGCTCCATGCGGTAGCGCAGGCTGTTGCGGTGGATGCCCAGGGCGTCGGCGCAGGCCTGGCTCTGGCCATCGTGGTCGCACCAGCTGCGCAAGGTCGCCAGCAACTGGCCGTTGCTGTCCTTGGCCAGCACCTTGCGCAACGGGGTCAGCAACTCGTCCAGGGCGTCGTCGTTGCGATGGCGCCAGAGCATCACCGGCAGACGGTAGCGGTTGAGGGTCAGCAGGCGCGAGTCCGGCAGCAGGTCGCGGCCGTAGGCCAACAGGTCGCCGACCCGACGATAGCAACGGCGCAATCCGGCCAGGCCATCGGCCTGCCCGCCCACGGCAACCCGCAGGATGTTCCAGCCCTGGCCGTCGAGTTTTTCCAGCAGGCGCGGGTTGTCCAGGCTGAAGTTCGCCGGGCGACACCAGAGCAGGGAGGTCTTTGACGAACTGACGCACCAGCTGTCCGGGTAGCGGCTCATCAGCCAGGTGCTGAGGGTCTCGACGCCCTGCCCCACGGGCTGCTCCGGTGCCAGTTCGAACAGGTAAGGGGTGCGCGCCAATTGCGGTTTGAGGCCCATCTGCCGAGCTTCATCCACCAGCCGTGGCGAGTCGCCGCTGTCGCTCAACAGCAGGGCCAGCAGATCGTCACAACGCTGGCGCCGCCATTGCTGTTCGGCCTGTTGGTGGCGCTGGCTCACCAGCATCTCGGCGGTCATGCGCACCAGTTCGGCGTAGGTGCGCAGCAACGCCGGATCGCCGGTGATGCCCAGCACGCCGATTAGCCGCTGGTCGTGCAGCAACGGCAGGTTGATCCCCGGCTGCACCCCCTTGAGCTGGCGTGCGGTGGGCTCGTCGATCTCCACCACCCGGCCGTTGGCCAGCACCAGTTGCGCGCCTTCGTGGCGGGTGTTGATGCGCTCCGGCTCGCCACTGCCCAGGATCAGACCCTGGCTGTCCATGACGTTGACGTTGTAGGGCAGGATGGCCATCGTGCGGTCGACGATGTCCTGTGCCAGGTCATGATCGAGTTCGAACATAGAGGGAAGGTCCTTGGACGTTGTTCAGTGGCACAGGGTCGGCGGCCAATCGCTGTGCGCCGGCACAAAGACAGCGACCTCGGTGTGACTGAGACTCTCGGGGCGGTCAACGTTACCCTTGCACCGCAAAAAATCATAATAAAGAGAGACACTCCATGTCACAGAGCGCCGCTGCCCCACTGGCCCAGGCTGACGACAAGCACGCCGTCTACAAGCGCATCACCCTGCGCCTGATCCCCTTCATCTTCGTTTGCTATCTGTTCAACTACCTCGACCGGGTCAACGTTGGCTTCGCCAAGTTGCAGATGCTCGATGCCCTGAAATTCAGTGAAACGGTCTACGGCCTGGGCGCCGGGATCTTCTTTATCGGTTACGTGCTGTGCGGCGTACCGAGCAACCTGGCGCTGAACCGGTTCGGCCCACGGCGCTGGATCGCGCTGATGATGATCACCTGGGGCACCCTGTCCACCTGCCTGCTGTTCGTCACCACGCCGACCCAGTTCTATACCTTGCGCCTGTTCACCGGAGCCGCCGAAGCCGGCTTCTTCCCCGGGGTGGTGCTGTACCTTTCACAGTGGTTCCCGACCTTCCGCCGGGGCCGGATCATGGCCCTGTTCATGTCGGCGATCCCGGTCTCAGGGTTGTTGGGCAGCCCGTTTTCCGGCTGGATTCTCAATCACTTCGCGGCCGGACAAGGCGGCCTCGCCGGCTGGCAGTGGATGTTCCTGCTGCAGGGCATTCCCACGGTGGTACTCGGCGCCCTGGCGTTCTTCCTGCTCAGCGACAGCTTCGCCCACGCCAAGTGGCTGACGCCGGCTGAACGCGCGGTGCTGGAGGCCGACCAGGCCGCGGACGCCGCCAACCAGCCGAAAACCACCAGCGATTCCCTGGCAGCCGTGTTCAAGAACCCGGCGATCTGGGCCTTCGGCCTGATCTATTTCTGCATCCAGAGCGGGGTCTACGCGATCAACTTCTGGCTGCCGTCGATCATCAAGAACCTGGGCTTTGCCGACAATCTGGTGATCGGCTGGCTGAGTGCGATTCCCTACCTGCTGGCGGCGGTGTTCATGCTGCTGGTGGGCCGTTCGGCGGACCTGCGCAAGGAGCGCCGCTGGCACCTTGTGGTGCCGATGCTGATGGGCGCCGTGGGCCTGCTGATCGCGGTGAACTTCGCCAGCACCCCGGCCCTGGCCATCCTCGGCCTGACCCTCGCCACCATGGGCGCCCTCACCGGCCTGCCGATGTTCTGGCCGGTGCCCACCGCCCTGCTCAGTGCCGGAGCCGCGGCCGGTGGCCTGGCGCTGATCAACTCCATGGGCCAGATGGCCGGCTTCCTCAGCCCTTACCTGGTCGGTTGGGTCAAGGACAGCACCGGCTCCACCGATGCCGCGCTGTACCTGCTGGCCGGGGTGATTGTCGGCGGTAGCCTGCTGGCCCTGCGCATGACCCGCACCCTGAACCGCTGAACCCCGGCAACACACCGCCCAGCAACGAAAAAAGCCCGTTCGAGCCTCTGCTCCAACGGGTTTTTTCATGGCCGGCCTCAGCTCGGGGCGCCACCGTGCCTGGCGTAGTCGTGGCTGATGCTCAATTCCCCCGCCGCCGGGGCATCCAGCTCCAGCACCAGGCCGCCGGGCAAGCGGACAAAGATCTGCCAGATGCCGTCTTCCGGGACCTGCGCCACCTGATGCTCCAGGCCACTGGCTTGCACTCGCCGTAACACGGCGTCGGCCGCCTCCTGGGTGCTGAAGGCAATATGGCTCAGTTGCGGCTCGGGGCTATCGGCCTGTTCGATGACGTGGACCAGCGCCTGCCGGTCCTGATACAGCCAGCGCCCGGGAAAGGGAAACGGGGGACGCCGTCCCGCTTGCAGGCCCAACAGATCGGCGAATGCCTGCTGCAACGCCTGGCCCTGGGCACAGTTGAACGCCAGGTGATCGAAGCGCCAGCTCATAGCAGGCCACCGCCATCGACGTCGATCAGGCTGCCGCTGATAAAGCCGTTCTCCATGGCCAGGATAAAGGCCGCGGCGATGTCATCCGGCTGGCCGACACGACCCACCGGCAGGCTGGCGGCGGTGCGGGTAAACATTGCTGCCCGGGCCTCCGCCGTCAGACCAGCATAGGCTTCGGTGGCAGTGACCCCAGGGCTGATGACATTCACCCGGCGTGGCGCCAGTTCCTTGGCCAGGTGCTTGCCCAGGGCTTCGAGAGCGGCATTGAGGGTGGTCTTGAGCACTTGTCCGGGAACCATTTTGCGTGACAGCAAACCTGAGGTCAGGCTGATGCTGCCTTGAGCCGCCAGATGGGGCAGCGCCGCCTGGACCGCGCGCCACACGCCCCAGAACTTCACCTCGAACGCCCGCTGGGCATCCAGCAGATCGGTGTCGGCCAGGGGCTTGGCGGTGATCGCCGGACCGGCACTGATCACCAGATGGTCAAAGGCGCCCACGGCGCTGAACAGATCACCGAGGCTGGCGGCGTCGGTGATGTCCACGGCGAGGCTGCGGGCCGAGGGCGGCAACTGCGCCTGCTGCCGTTGCAAGGCTTCGAGGCTGCGCCCGGCGAGTACCACCTTGGCCCCGCGTGCGGCCGCCTGACGGGCCACGGCAGCACCGATGCCGCTGCCGGCGCCAATCACCACCACGGTCTTGTGCTGCAAGCTTGGATTGGAAAGAGTCATTGCGATCCCCTGGGTCATGTAAAGGTGATTGCATCTTCACAGCTTGCCAATCGAGGAAAAATCCCGCTAAAACGCAAAGATCTTTAAAGGATTTTTACTAATGAGCTCAATCCTCGACCTGGAAATTTTCGTGCGCACGGCCGATTCCGGGAGCATTTCCGCCGCCGCCCGCTCCCTGGGCATGACGGCCGCTGCGGCCAGCATCGCCCTCAAGCGCCTGGAAACCCGCCTGGGCAGCCGCCTGCTGGCGCGCTCCACCCGCAGCATGCGCCTGACCGAAGAGGGGCGCCGCTACCTGGAAAGCGTGCGTCTGGCCCTGGCCACTCTGGAGGACGGTGAGCAGGCGCTCAAGCAGCAGAGCCAGGGCCTGGCCGGTGTGCTGCAACTGTCGGCGCCCTCGGATTTCGGACGCAACGCGCTGCTGCCCTGGCTTGACGAATTCAAGGCCGAGCACCCGCAACTGCGCCTGCAACTGCGGCTCAATGACCGCCACGCCGACCTGTTCCGCGACACCGTGGATGTGGCCCTGCGCTTTGGCGTGCCGGCGGACTCGAGCCTGGTGGCCCTGCCGATCCTCCCCGAACATCGTCGCCTGGTGTGCGCCAGCCCGGCTTACCTGGCCCGTTGCGGCACCCCGCAGTCCCCCGAAGACCTGTCGCACCACAGTGCCCTGCTCTACCTGCGTAACGGCCAACCCTATGACAGCTGGCGTTTCAGCCGTGGCGCCGAGACTCGCGAGGTGCCCGTGCGCGGCGACTACCTGTGCGACGACGGCGAAGTGGCCCGGCGCTGGGCCCTGGCCGGCCACGGCATTGTCTACAAGGCCCGGCTGGATGTGGCCGAGGATATCCGCGCCGGGCGCCTGGTGCCGCTGCTCGACGACTGGCAAGGGGAACGGGCGCCGTTCAATCTGCTGTGCCCCCATCGCCTGCAGGTTTCCGAGCGGGTGCGCCTGCTGCACAGCTTTGTGTTGCAGCGCTGTCGGGCGCTGTGCCCGTGTTGAGCGCCGGTCCGGGGGCGGCTGGCCGGCAAGCCGGCTCCTGCGCAATGTCCTTGCAGGCGATCTCATGGGCCTCTTTGCCGAAAGGCCGGCCCCGGCGAGGAGGCGCCATTCAGGCATTGCGCTAGCCCGGCGTTGTGGTATTTGATGGTCGCCCCCACGGCCGGAGATGCCCCGGCCACCCTTCTAGCACAAGGATTTCGCCCATGAGCTATCGCACCCTCGGCCATTCCGGTCTCAAGGTTTCCAGCCTGACCCTGGGCACCATGATGTTCGGCGAGCAGACCAGCACCGAAGACTCGCTGCGCATCATCGACAAGGCTTGGGACCAGGGGATCAACTTCATCGACACCGCGGACGTCTACACCCAGGGCCGCTCCGAGGAAATCGTCGGTGAAGCCATCGCCCGCCACCGCCATGAGTGGGTGCTGGCGTCCAAGGTCGGCTTCGGCCCGGCGGATGGCGTGCCCAACCGCAGCGGCCTGAGCCGCAAGCACATCTTCAACGGCATCGAGGCCAGCCTGACCCGCCTGGGCACCGACTACCTGGACATCTACTACCTGCACCGCGAGGACCACAACACTCCGCTGGAGGTGAGCCTCTCGGCCATCGGCGACCTGCTGCGCCAGGGCAAGATCCGCTACTGGGGCCTGTCCAACTACCGAGGCTGGCGGATTGCCGAGGCCATTCGCGTAGCCGACCAGTTGGGGGTGGACCGCCCGGTCATCAGCCAGCCGCTGTACAACATCGTCAACCGCCAGGCCGAGGCCGAGCAGATCACCGCGGCCAAGGCCTATGGCCTGGGCGTGGTGCCTTACAGCCCACTGGCCCGTGGCGTGCTCAGTGGCAAGTACGCGCCGGACACGGCCCCGGACAGCAGCAGCCGCGCCGGACGCCAGGACAAGCGCATCCTGGAAACCGAGTGGCGGGTGGAATCCCTGCGCATCGCCCAGCAGATCCAGGCCTACACCCAGGACCGCGGGATCGGTATCGTCGAGTTCGCCATCGCCTGGGTGCTGAACAACCAGGCGGTGAGTTCAGCGATTGTCGGTCCGCGTACCGAAGCCCAGTGGGACGCCTACACCCGGGCCCTTGAGGTGAAGATCAGCCCAGAGGATGAAGCCTTCATCGACGCCCTGGTGACCCCGGGGCACGCCTCGACGCCAGGCTTCAACGATGTGAGTCATTTCGTCTCCGGTCGTTTTCCGCACCTGGGCTGAACGCTGCCGGTGGCGGCGCAAAGGCGCGCGCCACCGGCCTTGGGCTCAGCAGGCTCGGCGGCACTGTGGCCATAAACGAGAAAAAATCCCGCCACGATGGCGCAATCAGAGCAAAAAACTCGCGCCTGACCCTCTATATTCCCCCTCGCTTCTCCCCCCTATTTCTATGTGTCCCGAGCGTTCGGGTATTACGAGGACAGTGTGTCTAAAGGAATTGCCTTATCGGTCCTGGCGTCGGTGCTGTTTGCCGTCATGTATTTCTACACCTCCCTGCTGACGCCCCTGACCGGGGTGGAGATTTTCGGCTGGCGGATGCTGCTGACCCTGCCCTGCATGACCCTGTTCATGATCTTCAGCGGCGAGTGGCACCGGGTCGGCCAAGTGCTGCGCCAGGTGGCAGGCAAACCGCTGCTGAGCCTGGTGTTGCTGCTGTCGTCGGCCCTGGTGGGGGTGCAGCTCTGGCTGTTCATGTGGGCGCCGCTCAACGGCTACAGCCTGGATGTGTCACTGGGGTACTTCCTGCTGCCGCTGACCATGGTCCTGACCGGACGCATCGTGTATGGCGAGCGTCTGTCGCGCCTGCAGAAAGTGGCCACGCTGCTGGCCTGCCTCGGGGTGCTCAACGAGTTGTATCAAGTGGGCAGTTTTTCCTGGGCGACCCTGGTGGTGGCCGTGGGCTACCCGGTGTATTTCGTCCTGCGGCGGCGCCTGGGCACCGATCATCTGGGTGGCCTGTGGCTGGACATGGCGCTGTTGATCCCGGTGGCACTGTGGTTTGTGCAAGGCGGCGAACAGGGATTTGCCGTGGTGGACAGCCATCCCGGCCTGTACCTGCTGATTCCTCTGCTGGGGGTGATCAGCGCCTCGGCGCTGGCGTGCTACGTCATCGCCAGTCGCTTGCTGGCCTTCAGCCTGTTCGGCCTGCTCAGCTATGTGGAGCCGGTGTTGCTGCTGTTTGTCGCCCTGCTGCTGGGGGAAAGCATCAAGGCCGGGGAATGGCTGACTTACATCCCGGTCTGGCTGGCGGTGCTGGTGCTGGTGCTCGAAGGGGTCAGGCACCTGCTGCGCCAGCGCCGCAACTGATCGACGCGCCCGCATGGGCCTGGGCAGCCCAGGTTCGGGCGCCGTTGGGGATCAGGGCTTGATCTGCTTGAGCTCATTGAGCAGGGCCAGCAAGGCCTGCATCTTGTCCTCGCCAAATTGCTGCTGGATTTTCTGGTAGTTGATTTCCATGTCGCCGCTCATGGATTCGAAACAGGCCTGGCCCTTGTCGGTCAGGGTGATGAACAGGCGGCGCTGGTCCTCTGGGGATTTGCGACGGCTGACGTACTCGTCACGCTCCAGGCGGGTCAGCACGCCGGTCATGCTCGGTGGCAGGATGCAGGCCATCTTTGCCAGTTGGTGGCTCTCCAGCTCGCCGTTCTGGCGCAGGATGCGGATCACCCGCCACTGCTGTTCGGTCAGGTCGTGCTGGTTCAGCGAGGGGCGGAAAAAGGCCATGGCGGCCTCACGGGCCTGCAACAGGGTCAAGGTCAGGGACGGTCTGGGTGTGTTCATCGAGGCATCGGTCAAGGGCTGGGAAACAAAGGCGGAAACATTAACACATTCACTATCGCCAACCGACAGGCAATATAAAGCCCGATCAGGCATGGCCTGATCGGGCTCTGTGTTCAAGCCTGCCGAGGGTTACTCGGTGGCCAGTACCCCGCGACGCACCTGGTCGCGTTCGATCGATTCGAACAGTGCCTTGAAGTTGCCCTCGCCGAAACCATCGTCGCCTTTACGCTGGATGAATTCGAAGAATACCGGCCCCATCAGGGTTTCCGAGAAGATCTGCAGCAGCAGGCGCTTGTCACCGGCTTCCGAGGAGCCGTCCAGCAGGATGCCGCGGGACTGCAACTCATTGACCGGCTCGCCGTGGTTCGGCAGGCGGCCTTCGAGCATCTCGTAGTAGGTTGCTGGCGGCGCGGTCATGAAGCGCATGCCGATCTTCTTCAGCGCGTCCCAGGTCTTCACCAGATCGTCGGTGAGGAAGGCCACGTGCTGGATGCCCTCGCCATTGAACTGCATCAGGAACTCTTCGATCTGCCCGGCGCCCTTGGACGATTCCTCGTTCAATGGGATACGGATCATGCCATCCGGAGCGGTCATGGCCTTGGAGGTCAGGCCGGTGTATTCGCCCTTGATGTCGAAGTAACGGATCTCGCGGAAGTTGAACAGCTTCTCGTAGAAGCCGGCCCAATAGGCCATGCGCCCGCGATACACGTTGTGGGTCAGGTGGTCGATGATCTTCAGGCCGGCACCCGGTGGGTTGCGGTCCACGCCTTCGAGGAACACGAAGTCGATGTCATAGATCGAGCTGCCTTCACCGAAACGGTCGATCAGGTACAACGGCGCGCCGCCAATGCCCTTGATTGCCGGCAGGTTCAACTCCATCGGCCCGGTTTCAATGTGGATCGGCTGGGCGCCCAGTTCCAGGGCACGCTTGTAGGCCTTTTGCGAATCCTTGACCCGGAACGCCATGCCGCATACCGACGGGCCGTGTTCAGCGGCGAAGTACGAGGCAACGCTGTGGGGTTCGTTGTTGAGGATCAGGTTGATCGCACCCTGGCGGTACAGATGCACGTCTTTTGAACGATGGGTCGCGACTTTGGTGAAACCCATGATCTCGAAGATCGGTTCGAGGGTATTGGGGGTAGGCGATGCGAATTCGATGAATTCAAAGCCCATCAGGCCCATTGGGTTTTCGAAGATATCTGCCATGGTTGGCGCCTCATCATATTTTTAGAATTAACGGATCGTTAGTTGCTATCAATGCTGAGGAAAGAAGGCGGTGCGCAGGAGATGCCCCGCACGCTGCGGGCGAGGAAGTCACCGTAGATCAGTTGAAACCCGAGAATCTTCATTTCGACCCTGTCTTACAGGCTGGGGGACGAGGCTTCTGCTGCCAGAAGACTTTATTATTGTATGCGTAACCGGATTCTACACAGCGTAAAAGCCTTTGTCCGCATTCTCTATAAAATCGCCTTTTTCGCCTGGCCCGCAAGGGGTTTGTTGCACTGGTAGATGCCGCCGAGAATCAACACCCCGCCCATTCCCATCACCAGGCTCAGTTGCTCTCCCAGCAACAGTGCGCCCAGCAGGACTGCCGTCAGCGGGTTGAGGGCAATGAATACTCCGGAGCGGGTGGCACCGATGCGTCGCAGGCCTTCGTAGTACCAGATATAGGCCAGCGCGGAACCCAGGACGCCCAGGTACAGCAGGCTCAAGCCCTGGCTCAGGTCCAGGCGGACAATGGCATGCAGGTCGAACTCACCCCGGGCCAGGGTTGCAGCCCACAGCATCAGGGTTCCCATCAGGATCGAATAGGTAACGGTCTGCAACGGGCCAAGGTGCTGATTGAGACCTTTGGAACACAGCGAGTACACCCCCCAACCCAGGACGCAGCCGAGTATCAGCAGGTCGCCATACCAGCCCCCTGCCCCGGCAGCCAGGGCCGAAGGATCGCGACTGCAGATCACCAGGGCCGCGCCACTCAGGCACGACAGGATGCCCAACAACTTGCGCCGGCTCAGGCGTTCCTTGAACAGTGCCCAGGACGCCAGGGCAATCACCGCAGGATTGAGCGCCACGATCAGGGACGCCCGCGAGGCGTTGACCTGTTGCAGGCCGAGGAAGAAGCACAGGTTGTAGAAGAAGATGCCGAAGAACCCCAGGAGCGCCAGTTGGCCGAGCTGCTTGAGGCTGGGTCTGACCAGGGCAATGCGCGCCACCGCCATGAAGCCAAGCAGGGCCAGGCTGGCGAGCAAGAAGCGCAGACTGGCAGCCAGCCAGGGGGAAAGCCCGCCGGCCAGGTAACGCCCGGCGACGAAGGTGCCGCCCCAGATCATGGTCACTGCCACCAGTTTGCAATAGACCGACAGGTCTGCGTGATCGGCCGCCAGGGCGCCGCTAATACTGCTTTCACTCATGATCATGCTGCTCTGTGGTCGTGGATTTGTGCTCTGAGGTCATTCTTTGTCTAATGGCTCATCATCGTAAAATGAGCTTTTACTCATGACCCTGACCCAATTGGAGATCTTCTCCCGGGTGGCCGAACTGGCGGGTTTTACCAGCGCCGCCACGCGCCTGGGCATCACCCAGTCGGCCGTGTCCCACGCCATCAAGTCCCTGGAACAGGAACTGGGGGTCGAGTTGTTCCGCCGCCATCAGGCCCAGGTCGAGCTCACCGATATTGGTGGCCAACTGTTGCTGCGGGCCCGGGCCATGCTGGGGCTGGCGGCGACCTTGGAACAGGAGGCCGCCGATGCTCGGGGCATGAAGCGCGGCACCTTGCGCATCGGCTCCTTTGGCCCCACCTCCTCCATGCGCCTGTTGCCATCCATTCTCGAGGAGTACCGGCGCGAGCATCCGGGGATCGAGGTGCATATCGACGAGGGGCCGGATCGCCAGGTGCTGCAATGGCTGGAGGAGCGACGGGTCGACGTCGGCTTCGTGGTGTTGCCCGAGGAGCGTTTCGATACCTTCGCCCTGATCGAGGACCAGTTGATGGCGCTGATTCCCGCAGGCCATGCCCTGGCCCGGGAGCAAGAGATCCGCCTCGAACAGCTGTGTCACGATCCCTTCGTGCTGACCGAAGCCGGCTCGGCCGAGCTGGTTACGCGCTTGTTCATCGGCGCCGGCCTGAGCCCCAACATCCGCTACCGCAGTTCGCAACTGCTCAGCACCCTGGAAACCGTGGCCCGGGGTGACGCCTTGAGCATTCTGGCCGAGCTGTCCTTGCCCCCGACTGCGGACGCCCGCTATGGGAGCAAGCCCCTGTCGCCGCCGGTGCGGCGCCAAGTGGGGATCGCCGTGCTCGATCGGCGCCAGGCATCGCCGGCGACACTGGCCTTCATCCAGCATGCGCAACGTCTGTATCGTCATCCAAAGCCGTCTATCCTGCGATGATCCAGACAATGTCAGGAGGCTGCCGCCACCGCTGCGGCAGCCAGACGCTGGCCCGCCCCTCCTCCGCCACAGGTTCGATCCATGCCCCTGACCGCCAAAGGTCCGCTCAAGCGTTCTACCCGCAGACTCTGGACAGTGTTGGCGATTGTGCTTCCCATCGGACTGGGGGCCGTCATTTTCTACGCCCAGGCCGAACGAGCGCTGGTGCGCAGCAGCCTGGAAACCGCCGAGGAAGCCATCCGCCAGTTCGACCTGATGCTGGACAACACCGATATTGCCGCCAGGGCGCTGCTGCCCCAGGCAGGCCTGGAGTGCGACGAGGTACGGCAACTGGCCCTGAGGAACCAAGTGACTCGCCGACCATTCGTGCGCTCGACCAACCTGGTGTGGCGCAACAACAACTATTGCAGTTCATTGCTGGGCAGCTATCCGGTGCCCCTCGATCCCCGGGATTACGTTGACGGCCGGCTCTGGCTCATGAGTGGCAATCCCGTCACCCCCAACACCGCGCTGCTGATCTACCGCTTGAGTGAGGGGGAGCGCTCGGCCCTGGCGACCATCGACGGTTATCACCTGACCAACGCCCTGCGCCTGATCAGCCGCTTCGCTCATTTGCGGCTGCAGGTGGGCGAGCATTGGCTGTCCAGTGATGGCGGGGTCCACGACGGCGCACCGCCACTGGCAGCAGTGGCCCCCCTGCATCTGAGTTCATCGCGTTATCCCTACAGCGTCAGTACAGGATTTCCCGAGGGGGACATCTGGAAATACATGAAAAGCCAGTACCCGGCGTTGTTCAGCCTGCTGGTCTTTCTCGGTGCCGGCGCCGGTGTCCTGGCCCACTGGTTGCAGAAGCGCTCCGCCTCTCCCAGCCATGAATTGCGCCGGGCACTGGAAGCCCGGGAGTTCATCCCATACTTTCAGCCGGTGGTGCGCGGTGACACGCTGCAATGGGCCGGCATTGAAGTGCTGATGCGCTGGCAACATCCGCGAGAGGGACTCGTGCGTCCGGACCTGTTCATCCCTTTCGCCGAACATTCCGGGCTGATCGTGCCCATGACCCGTTCGCTGATGCAGCAGACGATGCAGGTGCTGGCCCCCCACGCCGCTGGCTTCACCGACGGTTTTCATATCGGCATCAACATCACTGCCAGTCACTGCCATGACTTGCAGTTGCTGGAGGACTGCCGGGAGTTTCTCGCCGCCTTCCCTCCCGGCAAGGTGATCCTGGTGCTGGAGTTGACCGAACGCGAACTGATCGAGCCCACAGCCACCACCCAGCAGCTGTTTGCCGCTCTGCACGAACTCGGGGTAATGATCGCCATCGACGACTTCGGCACCGGGCATTCCAGCCTGGGTTATCTGCGTCAGTTCAATGTCGATTACTTGAAGATCGATCAAAGCTTTGTCGCCATGATCGGTGCCGACGCACTGTCGCTGCATATACTCGACAGCATTATTCAACTCTCGACCAAACTCGATCTGGGCATCGTCGCCGAAGGTATTGAAACTGCCGAGCAGCGGGATTACCTGGCGGCTCAAGGCGTGGATTTCCTGCAGGGTTATTTATTTGGGCGCCCCATGCCCAGTGCGGAATTTGTTGCGGCCCTGGCGCGCCATTAAATAGCCATACCAGAACATTAAGTGCTCGACTACGGCAACTCGGGATACGCACCAATTTGATTCAATTGGCAAATACAGGCTTGAACAAGAACAACCTGATTTACTCTCGCGCCATTAACTACTACAATTTTTCCCGCCTGTACAAGATTCACAGGTAGGCCACTTAATCGAGCCTTAACCGGCTTATGGCTTATAGCTTTGTTTGTGGTTTGTATCAGCCAAAATAGACTATTGGAGTGAAGATATTGTCCAGACTTGCTGAATTTCGTGCTGCAGAAAAAGCACTTCAAGAACAGCTCGCGCAGCTTGAATCCCTGAAGAACGACGCCGGACTCAAAAAGGAAATCGAGTTCGAAGAGAAACTTCAGGCCCTGATGAAATCCTACGACAAGAGTTTGCGTGACATTATCGCAATCCTTGATCCCAACCTGGGCAAAAGCGGCCTGCCACAAGCCAACGCCCCTAAACAGCGCCGCGCACGTGTGGTGAAGGTCTATCAGAACCCGCACACCGGTGAACTGATTGAAACCAAGGGCGGCAATCATCGCGGCCTGAAAGCCTGGAAAGAACAGTACGGTGCTGCCACTGTGGATTCCTGGCTGCGCGCTTGAACAAAGCCGCCACCTGAAAAAGGCCCTGCATATGCAGGGCCTTTTACATTGACAAGAATATTCTTATTACGACTTGAATCTAAGGGAAGATCCAGCCCAACCGATGGCAATCAGCCATCTCGCGATAGGCTTTGCTATAAAGCCAGCCCCCAAAGCAACTAGTCGCTTAATGCCTTTCTCGAAAACGAACTCGCTACACGCGAAAAGCAAACCGACTGTTTCAGATTTTTCCTTAAAGTTTGAGGCTATTTCGTACAGCCAGTATCTGATCCTGACTATCGGCATAAGCCGCCGCCTGACCGGCGTATGAAAGTACATAAGCCTTATCCTCATCCAGTGCCGCCACCAGTGTTTGCGACAACACATGTCGCCCATTCTGGGTAATGGTACAAGTGGTCTCCAGAGCGTCCAGACGACTCAACTGTGCAGCATGAATCTTGTTACAGACACTCTGATATCCACTGCGGGCAAAGTCTTTCTGCACTGACTTGCGCATCTCCAGCAATACCCCTTGAAGATTGACTACATGCCCGCGTTCCACCTGGGTCATGGTCAACTCCATGACCAGTTGCGGATTGCCCGCGGCATCATTCTTCACCGCCCGCTGCCGGGAAACCTGCGCAGCCTGATCCGCCTCCTGGACCGGCACTGGCTCCACAGTCCAGCCCTCGGGCCAGGCAACCTCCGGTTGCGCCTGGACAACGCCCGCAAACATCAACAGTAAAACGGCCACAGCCTGGGCTCTAAGCGACTCGATCATGGATTGGCACACTAAAGAAACGGGCCTTGAAGTCTGAGCCCGGCGCCAGGAATGGGCAATAGATCAGGAGCTTTGGGTTTGGCGCCATCCTGTCCAGTTGCGTATCATTGCCCGCTTCCAAGGATGTCCGAACCATTGCCAGACAAGGACTTCCCCGCCCTCGCGGGCAGCCTTTGCCGCACTTTCTTCTGGAGGGCCCATGAGCCTCAACGAACTCAACACTTTCCCTGGCGTGACCGCCCAACCGGACGCAGCCACTGCTCGTTTCGTCTTCAACCACACCATGCTGCGGGTCAAGGACATCACTCGCTCCCTGGACTTCTACACTCGGGTCCTGGGCTTTTCCCTGGTGGAAAAACGTGATTTCCCCGAAGCCGAATTCAGCCTGTACTTCCTCGCACTGGTGGACAAGTCGCAGATTCCGGCCGACGCTGCGGCCCGTACCGAATGGATGAAGTCGATCCCCGGGATTCTCGAGCTGACCCACAACCACGGCACCGAGAACGATCCGGATTTCGCCTACCACAACGGCAACACCGACCCGCGTGGCTTCGGCCATATCTGCATCTCGGTACCGGATATTGTCGCTGCCTGCGAACGTTTCGAGACCCTGGGCTGCGACTTTCAGAAGCGCCTGAATGATGGCCGCATGAAGAGCCTGGCCTTCATCAAGGACCCCGATGGCTACTGGGTCGAGATCATCCAGCCAGCGCCGCTGTAACCCGATGCAGGTGCAGAGCCGGCCTGTGTAGGAACTGGATTGCCAGCGAACGCATCCGCAAGGACTGCGCCAGGCCCAACAGCCTCTTCACTGGCAAGCCGGCGCCGACCCAGGCAGCCATAAAAAAACCCCATGAGCCAGGCTCATGGGGTTTTGTTTGTTCAGCGGCCGATCAAGCCGGTGCTGATGTGCGGATCAAGTGATCGAATGCACTGAGGGAAGCCTTGGCGCCCTCACCCACCGCAATCACGATCTGCTTGTAGGGCACGGTGGTCACGTCTCCGGCAGCAAATACGCCGGGCAGCGAAGTCTCGCCACGGGCATCGACGATGATCTCGCCACGAGGCGACAGTTCTACCGAGCCCTTGAGCCAGTCGGTGTTGGGCAGCAGGCCGATCTGCACAAAGATGCCTTCCAGGTCCACCGTGTGGAATTCACCCGAATCGCGATCCTTGTAGGCCAGGCCGGTGACCTTCTGCCCATCACCCTTCACTTCACTGGTCAGGGCACTGGTGATGACCTTGACGTTGGGCAGGCTGTACAGCTTGCGCTGCAACACGGCATCGGCCCGCAGCTTGCTGTCGAACTCCAGCAAGGTGACATGGCTGACGATACCCGCCAGGTCGATAGCCGCTTCGACGCCGGAGTTACCGCCACCAATCACCGCCACCCGTTTGCCTTTGAACAGCGGACCATCGCAGTGCGGGCAGAAACACACGCCCTTGGCCTTGTACTCCTGCTCACCCGGCACACCCATTTCACGCCAACGGGCACCTGTCGCCAGGATCACCGACTTGGCCTTCAAGCTGGCGCCGCTTTCAAACTGAATCTCATGCAGGCCGCCCACTTCCTTGGCCGGCACCAGGGCACTGGCTCGCTGCAGGTTCATGATGTCGACGTCGTATTGCTTGACGTGCTCTTCCAGTGCCGCGGCCAGTTTTGGCCCTTCGGTCTCTTTCACCGAAACAAAGTTCTCGATGGCCATGGTGTCCAGTACCTGGCCGCCGAAGCGCTCGGCCGCGACCCCGGTACGAATGCCTTTACGAGCGGCGTAGATGGCTGCCGAAGCACCGGCGGGACCGCCGCCGACCACCAGCACATCAAAGGCCTCTTTGGCGTTGAGCTTCTGCGCTTGCTTCTCTACCGCACCGCTGTCGAGCTTGGCGAGGATCTCTTCCAGCCCCATGCGGCCCTGACCGAAGTTCACGCCATTGAGGTAGACACTGGGCACCGCCATGACCTTGCGCTCATCGACTTCGGCCTGGAACAGCGCGCCGTCGATCGCCACATGACGGATGTTCGGGTTGAGGACCGCCATCAGGTTCAAGGCCTGGACCACGTCCGGGCAGTTCTGGCAGGACAGCGAGAAGTAGGTTTCGAAGTTGAACTCGCCTTTGAGCGAGCGAATCTGCTCGATCACTTCAGCACTGGCTTTCGACGGATGGCCGCCCACTTGCAGCAGGGCCAGCACCAGGGAAGTGAATTCGTGGCCCATCGGAATACCGGCGAAACGCAGGCTGATATCGCCTCCCGGGCGATTCAACGTGAACGACGGCTTGCGCCCATCGGTACCGTTGTCGAGCAACGTAATCTGGTTGGAAAGACTGACAATGTCTTTGAGTAACGCGAGCATTTCCTGGGATTTCGCACCGTCGTCGAGGGAGGCGACGATCTCGATCGGCTGGGTGACCCGTTCCAGGTATGACTTCAACTGAGCTTTAAGATTGGCGTCCAACATACGGGCGATTTCCATGTTCTGAATAAAGAGATGGTTCGGTAAAAAAAACGCCCGAGCGAATCTCGCCCGGGCGTTTTAGGGGCGGTGCAGCTGACTTAAGTGCGGATCACCGCCCTTGGGTAATGCATGGACTTAGATCTTGCCAACCAGGTCCAGGGACGGAGCCAGAGTGGCCTCGCCTTCTTTCCACTTGGCTGGGCAGACTTCGCCTGGGTGAGCGGCAACGTACTGAGCGGCCTTGATCTTGCGCAGCAGCTCGGAAGCGTCACGGCCTACGCCGCCATCGTTGATTTCAACGATCTTGATCTGGCCTTCCGGGTTGATCACGAAGGTGCCGCGGTCAGCCAGACCGGCTTCTTCGATCAGCACGTCGAAGTTGCGGGAGATGGCCAGGGTCGGGTCGCCGATCATGGTGTACTGGATCTTGCCGATGGCTGGCGAAGTGTTGTGCCAGGCAGCGTGAGCAAAGTGGGTGTCGGTGGAAACGCTGTAGATCTCAACGCCCAGTTTCTGAAATTCGGCGTAGTTGTCGGCCAGGTCTTCCAGCTCGGTTGGGCAAACGAAGGTGAAGTCAGCCGGGTAGAAGAACACGACAGACCATTTGCCTTTCAGATCAGCGTCCGACACTTCGACGAATGCGCCGTTTTTGAATGCGGTAGCTTTGAACGGTTTAACTTGGCTGTTGATGATAGGCATCGTTGACTCTCCATCAGTGGTTGAAAACATTGGGTGAAAACTTGATGGGGAGAATCCTAACCAATGACTTGCCGCTTGGCTCATTGGCAAACCTGATGCTATCGATTGGCTTTGACTATCAGCCGACAGTATTAATAGAAGAAACCTTTGATTACCGACGGACCGGCTGCGGATCAATCAGCGCCATGCCCATGAACGGGCTGGCCTCCACGTAGCGCATGGCGGACTTCAGGTCCTTCCAGCCCACATAGCTCATCAGGGACTTGAGGTCCCACCCGCTGCGATGGGCCCAGGTGGCAAAACCACGGCGCAGGGAGTGGCTGGTGTAATGCTCGGCATCAATGCCGGCGCGCTCCAGGGCCTGGCGCAGTAACGGAATCACGCTATTGGCGTGCAACCCCTGTTCGCTCAGGTGGCCCCAGCGGTCGATGCTGCGAAACACCGGACCGCGCACCAGTGCGGCGCTGTTGATCCAGTCGACATAGGCCTGCACCGGGCATAAGCGCTGCAGCGCCGGCGTGTGAAAAGTGCGACCCAGGTTGTCGCGATCACCCTTGCTGCGCGGCAGATAGAGGCTGATGCCGGAACCGGCCACAGCCTGCACATGCTCGATCTGCAAGCGACACAGTTCATCACTGCGAAAACCCCGCCAGAACCCCAGCAGGATCAGCGCCCGGTCGCGGCGTGCTCGCAACAGGTCGGCCTGACGGCCTTCGGCGGCAGCGGCTGTGCCCTCCTCGTCAAGCCAGCCAATCACCTGCTCCAGGTGCCGTAACTGCAAGGGCTCGGCTTGTTTCTCACGCACTGGATGCAATGCACGAATGCCCTTGAACACTTGGCGTACCACCGGCGCCTTGGTCGGATCGGCAAAGCCCTGGCTGTTGTGCCATTGAGCCAGGGCAGAAAGGCGCAACTTCAGGGTGTTGATCGACAACTCCCCGGCGTAGGCCGCGAGATAACGGGCCACGCTCTCCGCCGTCGTCGGCAGGAACCCGCCCCACTGCACCTCGAAATGCTCGATCGCTGCCCGATAACTGCGACGGGTGTTATCGCGGGTAGCGGCTTGCAGGTAACGATCCAGTTCACTCATGACAATTCAACCCCGGCAGATGTACGGCCACAAAAGACAAAGAAGCGCCGCATGCCCCGTGACACTGGGTAATACTACAATATCCCAGGTCATATTTTCTCTATCTAGCAGCTTCATCCATCTGTACAATAACCATCAATTACATACCATGTATCACAGTATCAAATCGTTGGAGAAGCCATGGCTCGCGGAGGCATAAACAAGGCGGTGGTGAAGAAAGCGCGTCAGGCGATTCTTGCCCGCGGCGAACACCCCAGCATCGATGCAGTACGCATAGAAATGGGCAATACCGGCTCGAAAACCACCATCCACCGCTATTTGAAGGAGCTGGATGACGGCACCAGCCGCCGAGATGCGGGCCCGATGCCGCTGGATGAAGAGTTGAGCGAACTGGTGGGACGACTGGCTCAACGCCTGCAGGAGCAGGCCCAGGAACCTCTGGAACAGGCCCTCGCCCACTCCGAACAACAGAAGCAGGCCTTCGAGCAGCAATTGGAGCAAGCGCGGCAGAGCCAAGAGCAACTGCAACAGCAGCTACAAATCCAGGCCAGCGCCCTGGCCGGGGAAAGTGCCGCCCTGCAAGACACCCGCTCCATGCTGCAGAGCGAACAGACCCGCAACGCCGAACTCAATCAAGCCTTGAAGGATTGCCATCTGCGCCTAGAAGACAAGGAGCAACAGATCCGCTCCCTGGAAGAAAAGCACCTGCATGCCCGGGACGCCCTGGAGCACTATCGCGCCGCCAGCAAGGAACAACGCGAACAGGAACAGCGTCGCCACGAAGGCCAGATCCAACAGGTGCAAATGGAGCTGCGCCAGGCTCAGCAGAGCGCACTGGTACGCCAGGATGAAATCACCCAACTGCATCGTGACAATGAACGTCTGCTCAGCGAGCAGCGAGCCACCCACAAGGAGCTTAAGCTGGTCCAGGACGCCGCGAGCAAGAGCACCGTATCGCAAGCACTGCTCAGCGAGCAGCTGGCGCGTCAGGACAGCGCCGTCGCCCTGCTCCAGGAACGCTTGCGCGTAGCCTCGGAGGAGATTCAGGCACTCAAGGAAAGAGCCGACAGCCAGACTCGATTGAGCAAGGAGATGGAGTTGCGCGCCGCCAAGGCCGAGGCCGGCCTTGAGGCGCTGCGCCTGGCTGCGGCAACCAAGGCGCAGCCAGACACGCCTGCAGACGCGTGATCAGTCCGCGACAGGGGTACGCAGGGTAACGAACTCTTCGGCAGCCGTCGGATGCACGCCGATGGTTTCGTCGAAGTCGCGCTTGGTGGCTCCCGACTTCAGGGCAATCGCCAGGCCCTGGACAATTTCCCCGGCATCAGGTCCAACCATGTGGCACCCCAGCACCCTGTCGCTCTCGGCATCCACCACCAGCTTCATCAGGGTGCGCTCCTGGCAGTCGGTCAGCGTCAGCTTCATCGGCCGGAAACGGCTTTCGAAGATCTGCACCTTGTGCCCCGCCTCGCGCGCCTGCTCTTCGGTCAAGCCAACGGTGCCGATATTCGGCAAGCTGAAGACCGCCGTCGGAATCATCCGATAATCCACTGGGCGATACTGTTCCGGCTTGAACAGACGCCGAGCCACGGCCATGCCTTCTGCCAGGGCCACAGGTGTCAGTTGCACGCGACCAATTACATCGCCAATGGCCAGGATCGACGGCTCGCTGCTCTGGTACTGGTCGTCGACCTCGATAAAGCCGCGCTTATCGAGTTTGACACCGGTATTCTCCAGCCCCAGGTTGTCGAGCATCGGCCGACGCCCAGTGGCGTAGAACACGCAATCTGTTGCTAGCTTGCGACCGTCCTTGAGGGTGACCTCCAGACTCCCATCGGCCTGCTTGTCGATGCGTTCGATATCCGCATTGAATTGCAGTCCCAGGCCGCGCTTGGTCAGCTCTTCCTGCAAATGCTTGCGCACCGCGCCATCAAAGCCACGCAGGAACAGATCACCGCGATACAGCAACTGCGTATCGGCACCCAGGCCATGGAAGATCCCGGCAAACTCCACCGCAATGTAACCACCGCCCACCACCAGGACACGCTTTGGCAAAGCTTTGAGGAAGAACGCCTCATTGGAACTGATGGCATGCTCGCGACCGGGAATATCCGGAATCTGCGGCCAGCCGCCTGTGGCAATCAGGATGTGCCTGGCACTGTAGCGCTGGCCATTGACCTCCACCTGATGAGGATCAATCAACTTGGCATGGCCTTCGTGCAGGGTCACGCCACTGTTGACCAGCAGATTACGGTAGATGCCATTAAGGCGATTGATTTCGCGATCCTTGTTGGCGATCAAAGTCGCCCAATCAAAGTTCGCCTCGCCCAGTGACCAGCCAAAACCCGAGGCCTGCTCGAAGTCTTCGGCGAAGTGGGCTCCGTACACCAGGAGTTTTTTGGGCACGCAGCCGACGTTGACACAGGTACCGCCCAGATAGCGGCTCTCGGCCACCGCGACTTTCGCCCCGAAACCCGCAGCAAAGCGCGCGCAACGTACACCGCCGGAACCGGCACCAATTACATAAAGATCAAAATCGTAGGCCATTTCACTCTCCCAGGCAGACTGACAGCATAACCGCAGATGGCGATCGGGTCAGCGCCGTGGTTTTACATAAGGGCGAGCAATGAAAAAGCCACCCGAAGGTGGCTTTTTCCGACAACCCCGCGAGGCGACTATCAGTACGCCTTGCCGGTCTTGTAGAAGTTCTCGAAGCAGAAGTTGGTCGCGTCGATGTAACCCTCGGCGCCACCGCAGTCAAAACGCGTGCCCTTGAACTTGTAGGCCATTACACAACCGTTCTGCGCCTGCTTCATCAGGGCATCGGTGATCTGGATTTCACCCCCCTTGCCCGGCTCGGTCTGCTCGATCAGATCGAAGATGTCCGGCGTCAGGATGTAACGACCGATGATCGCCAGGTTCGACGGGGCGTCTTCCGGCTTTGGCTTCTCGACCATGCTGTGAACGCGATAGATGTCGTCGCGAATCATCTCGCCGGCGATCACACCGTACTTGTTGGTTTCCTGCGGGTCGACTTCCTGGATGGCCACGATCGAGCAGCGGAACTGTTTGTACAGCTTGACCATCTGGGTCAGCACGCCGTCGCCTTCGAGGTTGACGCACAGGTCGTCTGCCAGTACCACGGCGAAGGGTTCATCACCGATCAGCGGGCGACCGGTCAGAATCGCGTGGCCCAGGCCTTTCATTTCGGTCTGGCGAGTGTAGGAGAACGAGCACTCATCCAGCAGTTTGCGGATACCAACCAGGTACTTTTCCTTATCGGTGCCCTTGATCTGGTTTTCCAACTCGTAACTGATGTCGAAGTGGTCTTCGAGGGCGCGTTTGCCACGGCCGGTCACGATGGAGATTTCAGTCAGTCCAGCATCCAGCGCTTCTTCAACGCCGTACTGGATCAGTGGCTTGTTCACCACCGGCAGCATTTCTTTAGGCATGGCTTTAGTCGCTGGCAGGAAGCGAGTACCGTAACCGGCTGCTGGGAACAAGCATTTCTTGATCATATGAGTCCTTAAAAAGGCTGTGCGTACGAGTTTCGGCGCAGTCTAATCAGGCCGCGTGCACCTTACAATGCCCCGCGCTGGCTAACCGCTGCCATCATAGAGAAATAAAGCGCCAGATAGTTCCGCAGCATCCTCCAGATAGCGCACGGCGTAAACCTTCATCACCTCACAGGGCTTGTAAACCGCCACCTGGAGCCTTGACCAGCCAGATCGAGATGCTTCCCATGCGAGCCCGCAAAGGCACAGACAATTGCATTTTCCACGCAACACTGATGGCACCGTCGACGGCGACGAAATAGCCCTTGGATTCCCGACACAAGAGCTGCCATATCCAGATGCGGCACTTTTCGGCAATGCCTGCGGACTAAGGTGATGCGCTGTACCGAAATGGCCATTAGCTATAGCATCGCCACATCGATACCCGCCTCCCAACACATCCCCCTCCCAGACGACGAAATCCCCCCATGAACAGACTTCTCGCAGTCACCGCTGTACTGGCTCTGACCGGATGCGCCACGGCTTCCAACACCTATCTGACCAATGGCGAACAAGGCCTGAGCATCGACTGCTCCGGGGAAGCCGGCTCCTGGGCCAGCTGCTATGAAAAAGCCGAAGCGTCCTGCGCCGGCACGGGCTATCAGATCGTCAGCACCGAAGGCACACCCGCCCCCAAGGAAAGCGACAAGACCCTGGGAGTCGACGTTGGCAACTACAAAAGCCGCAGCGTGATAGTCGTCTGCAAATAGCGGGCAAACGCCCCACTACATGTGAATCTCGGCAAACTTGATGCCCAGGCCGCGAATGGTTTCGATCAGATCGTCAAGACGGGAAAAGGATTCCACCTCGTCGCTCTCATCCACCAGAAAGTAGCTGCGTCCGGCACTCTTCTTGAAAAACACAATCCATTCCCCGGAGTTGGCCGGGTTCTGAATCACGTGAGTGGCAGAGATCAAGCCCTCTGCATGCTTTTCCCTGACGTGTTCCCGCTTCATGCTTTCTCCCAAAAAGACGATGCCGCCAAGGCTTGAACCCGGGCGGCATCGTTGACGATAGGGGATAGTTTATCGGATGCCCTGGCCTATCAGCACGCCCTCTACTGTCTGACCGTACAAATTTACCCCGTCATTGGCGTGAAACTTGATTCGGGTCTTCTCGATGGAGCCCTCCACCAGGCGCGGGTCCTGGGGCCGCTCGTGGCTGTTGACGAAGGCCGCCACATCCCAGGCCTGCTGGTCGCTCAGGCTGCCGCCCTTGCCCAGGGGCATGTTGTGCTTGATAAAGGACGCCGCCGTATTGATCCGATGCATCCCCGCGCCCCAGTTGTAGGAATCCTTGCCCCAAAGCGGCGGCATCACATAGTCCGCGCCAGCCTTCTGGCCCTGACCTTGCTCGCCATGGCAGACCGCGCATTGCGCCTGATACACCGCCGCGCCCCGCTTCAGGTCATAGCCCTTGGCAGGCTGGGCCACATCCGGATACCCCCTTCCAGGCAGCTCCACGCCCAGGGGCGCCTTGCTCGCCAGCCAGTAGGCATAGACCGACAGCGCAGTAATCTCCGGACTGTCCGCCGCCGGCGGCTTGCCACCATTCATGCTGAACTGGAAGCAGCCCTGCAAGCGTTCGGCAAAGGTGTTCACCTTGTCGTTCTTCTTGCGGTAGGCGGGATACATCGGATAGGCGCCCCAAAGCGGCGCGGAGTTGGCCAGGCGGCCCTGGTCAAGGTGACAGTTGCTGCAATTGAGCCCGTTGCCCACGTACTGCGGCGCCAGGCGCTTGGTGTCGACAAACAAGGCATGACCTTCGCGCACCAGCTTGCCGTAGGCATTGTCCGGTAACTCGCTCTCAGCCGGCGGCTGGAAGTACTGGGTATGAGCGGGAGCGCTTGGCGCCGGTATCTGCGACTGATCCTCCATGGCGATGGAGGCGGCCTGAACTTGAACGGCAAGCAATGCCATCAACGGCCCGGCAATCAATAGTTTCATGGCCGCGCCTCCTGAGGTTGCAAGCTGGCAAAGTAGTCCGCCACTGCGGTGACTTCTTCGGCACTCAAGGACTTGGCGACATGCCCCATCAGGTCGTTGGGGTCGTTGTGCCGACTGCCATCGCGCCAGGCATTGAGTTGCGCCACCAGGTAGCCGGCCGGTTGCCCGGCCAGGGGCGGAAAAGCCACACCGACACCGACACCACCAGGCCCGTGACAACTGACGCATTCGGGAACCTGCCGCTCCCAGGCGCCCCGCAAGGCCAGGCGTTCACCGACACCGCTGGCGGCCTGGCTACGGCCGATCGCTTGGGTTTTCGGCCCGGGCATGGCCGCGAGGGTGGCGGTCACGGCGGTGATTTCGTCTTCGCTCAACGCCTTGGCCAGAGGCTGCATGACCGGACTGCTGCGTGCACCGCTGCGAAAGTCATGCAACTGCTTGGCCAGATAGCCCGCCGGCAAGCCGGCAAGACGCGGGAACCCGGCGGGGGCCAAGCCCATCGCGTCCGCTCCATGACAGGCCAGACAAGCTGTTGCCCCTGGCTGGGTGCCGCCTTGGGTGAAGACTTTCTGCCCATCCACGGCGTGTGCAGATTGCGCAATCAGTAGCATCAGGCCACTCAATAGCATTCGATCCAGTGGGATCATATGGACTCCATTATTCTAGTTATATGCTTAGACCCAGCGGGCATAAGCACACAAATAGTAGGGCAATCGATCCATAGCGACAATGCGAAATTGGTGCGGGTATCTGATGCTGCTCACGAGAGCCGTTTCGGGCCCTGGCGCGGCCCTGGGCTTGGATTCAGCCGGAGATGCAGGCCTCCCCCGCCTTGCGCACGTCCTGTGGCCGCAGGGGGTTGTTGGACATTTGCTCATGCAGCTTGATGCTGCTGCCGCCGGAGCGCTCATCGATGTAGAACACCGCCGCCGGAGCCGCCGACAGGCTCTGCGGGACGATCACCCGGTAACCTTCCTTGCGCGGCTCAACCTGCAGTGCGCCACGGCTGCCGGAAAGCTTCCCGGACAGGCAATTGGCGTACTCCTGGGGCTTCTTGCCAGAGATGACACTCAGGGTCGGCGGCGTCTGGTTGATATCCGAGACGGAGGCACAACCGCTGATGGCCATGGCCAGAACCCACACCCAGCGCTTCATATAAAATCTCCAATAAAAATCCATCCGACAGCACAGGCGCTGCTTTTCTCCAGAGGCACGGCTTTATCGCCGATAAAAATCCAAATAACTGTTTTAAATTGTCAAAGCCCGAGGCCGGGGCCGAATAATAACCCTTTGGGCCTGATAAACTGCGCCATCGCCCACGCCAACGTTTTGTTTTTGTAGATATAGCCCTTCTGGAGGCGCCCATGAAATTCATCCACCAGCGCGAGCACCTGAACGAAGACGATATCGTCGTCATCGAATGCTCCCAGGTCTGCAACATTCGCCTGATGAGCGACGCCAACTTCCGCAGCTTCAAGAATGGCGGTCGTCACACCTATCACGGCGGAGCCTTCGACAAGTTCCCCGCCAAGATCACCGCCCCCAGCACCGGCTTCTGGAACATCACCATCGACACCGTCAACCGGCGCCCCATCAGCGTGACCCGCAAGCCGAACCTGACTCACTCGATCCGCATCATTCGTCGCTCCAGCTCGAAACTGCGCTAAGCCCCAACCTCCTCGCGACAACAGGTAACCCCGTGCCTCAGACCACCAAATACGTCATCAAATACAAGCTCAATGGTGAGCGCCGCTTCGAATTTGCCCAGCTTGAAAACGGTACCCAGGAAGAAGCCCGGGCCGCCCTGGAAGCCCTGCATGGCCAGTCCGACGACGTCATCAGCGACGTCAGTGTCAGCAAGGCCTTGTAGGCCGTCTTTGCCCAAGACCGATTCAAGCGCAAGCAGCGGAGTGTGCATGGGGTGCCTGAGCCCCAGACTGGAGGAAATCTCTTGCACCCAGGACACTCCCGCCATGCCTGTTTCCTCGCTCCAGGATCGCCTGCAACAACTGGACTGGGCCCGTATTGAGCAGGCCCTCGACCAAGACGGCTGCGCCCGCCTCGAAGGCCTGCTGAGTGCCGGCCAATGCCAGTCCCTGAGGGATCTGTACAAACACCCTGCGCTGTTTCGCTCGAAAGTGATAATGGCCCGCCATGGATTCGGCCGTGGCCAGTACCAGTACTTCCGTTACCCCTTGCCGGAACCGGTCGCCGAGTTGCGCCAGCAGTTGTATCCGTATCTGGTGGACCAGGCCAATCGTTGGAACCAGAGCCTGAATATCGACATCCGCTACCCGGCAGAACATTCGGCATTCATCCAGCGTTGCCAGAGCGCGGGACAGCAGCGCCCCACTGTGCTGTTACTGCAGTACGGCCCCGAGGACTACAACTGCCTGCATCAGGATCTGTATGGCGAGCACGTATTTCCCTTGCAAGCGGCCTTCCTCCTGTCCCAGCCTGGAACGGAGTTCACTGGCGGCGAACTGGTGCTCACCGAGCAGCGTCCGCGTATGCAGTCACGGCCACAGGTCATTGGTCTGAAGCAAGGTGATGGGGTGATATTCGCCGTGCATCATCGGCCGGTAAAAGGTTCCCGCGGGTACTATCGAGTCACCCTGCGCCATGGCGTCAGTCGCGTACACAGCGGACAGCGCCACACCCTTGGAGTGATTTTTCACGATGCCTTGTAGCCATGAGCCGCCCGGCAGCCTCGGGCTTTTCGATGAAAGCGATCTGCAACAGCCGGCACGCATCGAGGTGCTTGGCCCCCAGTCCCGCGTCCTGCGCGGCTTCGCCCTGCCGTGGATCGAAGGGCTACTGCCACAACTTGAGGAAGTGCTGGCCGCGGCGCCGTTTCGCCACATGATCACGCCCGGCGGCTTTACCATGTCCGTCGGCTTGAGCAGTTGCGGCCAGTTGGGCTGGACCAGCGACAGCAAAGGCTATCGCTACAGCCCTATTGATCCGCAAAGCCTGCGTCCCTGGCCGGCAATGCCCGAGGTGTTCCGCCAGTTGGCGCAGACGGCAGCCGAAACCGCCGGCTTCAAAGGCTTCAACCCCGACTCGTGCCTGATCAACTGCTACCGGCCCGGCGCGAAGATGTCCCTGCACCAGGACAAGAACGAGCGCGACTTCAGCGCCCCCATCGTCTCCCTGTCCCTGGGTCTGCCGGCAATGTTCCTTTTCGGCGGCCAGCAGCGCGGCGACAAAAGCCAGCGGGTGCCATTGCTGCACGGCGACGTGGTGGTCTGGGGCGGCGTCGATCGCCTGCGCTATCACGGGGTGCTGCCCCTCAAGGACGGCAGCCATCCCCTGCTCGGCCAGCAACGGATCAACCTGACCTTTCGCCGTGCCGGCTCAGAGGTAGAGTTCAACCGCAAGCCCCGGAGTGCCGATCAGGCACCGGGCCGTTAATCTGGCCGCCACTCCGCGCCGAGCACCGACCATGAATGCCCTGACACGCAAACAACAGATTGAACAGGACCCACGCTGGCAAGCCGTGCTCAAACGCGACGCCCGCGCCGATGCGACGTTCGTCTATGCCGTCCGGACCACCGGGGTGTACTGCCGCCCCAGCAGCCTGTCGCGCCTGCCAAAGGCGGAAAACGTCGAGTTCTTCGACAGCGCCCAAGAGGCCGAGGCGGCGGGTTATCGTCCGAGCAAGCGTCAGGCCAGCGACCAGACCCAGGTGGCCGCGCACCACGCGGCACTGGTGGCCGCGGCTTGTCGGCAGATCGAGGCCGCCGAGTCGGCCCCCAGCCTGGAGCAACTGGCGCAGCATGCGGGCGTCAGCAGCTACCACTTTCACCGGGTATTCAAGGCCGCCACCGGACTAACACCGCGGGGCTACGCCAATGCGCAACGCTCGCGCAAAGTCCGCAGCCATCTGCAAAGCGGGCACACGGTGACCACCGCCCTGTACGACGCCGGCTTCAACTCCAACAGCCGTTTCTATGAAGCTGCAGATCAGTTGCTGGGCATGAAACCCAGTGACTACCGCGCCGGCGGGCCCAACACCGATATCCGCTTCGCCGTGGGCCAGTGCTCCCTGGGCGCGATCCTGGTGGCCCAGAGTCACCGGGGCGTCTGCGCCATCCTCCTCGGAGACGACCCCACCCCGTTGGTGGAGGAACTGCAGGACAAGTTTCCCCGCGCCAACCTGATCGGTGCCGACGCAGATTTCGAACGCCTGGTCGCCCAGGTCGTGGGCTTTGTCGAGGCGCCGGCCATCGGCCTGGACCTGCCCCTGGACCTGCGCGGCACCGCATTCCAGGAACGAGTGTGGCAGGCCCTGCAAAGCATTCCCGTCGGCAGCACCGCCAGCTACGCCGAGATCGCCCAGCGTATCGGTGCCCCCAAGGCCATGCGCGCAGTGGCCCAGGCCTGCGCGGCCAACACCCTGGCGGTGGCGATCCCCTGCCACCGGGTGGTGCGTAGCGACGGCAGTCTTTCCGGCTACCGCTGGGGCGTGGAGCGCAAGCGTCAGTTGCTGGAACGCGAAACGCTGTCCGAGGCCTGAATCCCGATGTAGATCGCCAGCGAATCGGCGCTGGTATAGACCTCAAAGTCCGTGGCAAATGCCCGATCTTGAGCACCCCCGGGAAAAGTCAGCTGGCCGAGGACGCCCCTCTCCTGCTAAAAACCACCGGCTGCCTCGTCCAATCCTGCCGCCGGAGAACCATGCACATGAGCCAATGGACCGATAGTCGCCTCCTCGATCTGCTGGGCATCGACCTGCCCATCATTCAAGCCCCCATGGCGGGCGCCAACGGCTCCGCCATGGTGATTGCCGTGTCCCGGGCCGGCGGTCTGGGCTCGTTGCCATGCGCCATGCTCACCCCGGAACAGATCCGCCAGGAAGTGCAGGTCATTCGCTCAGCCACTCGGCAGCCGCTGAACCTGAACTTCTTCTGCCATCAGGTACAGGCCGTGGACAGCGCGCAGGAGAGCCGCTGGAAGAACGCCCTGCAACCCTACTACCGCGAACTGGGCGCCGACTTCGATGCACCGACGCCGGTCAGCAATCGGGCGCCCTTCGACGAAGCGGGTTGCCAGTTGGTGGAAGAGCTGCGGCCCGAGGTGGTGAGTTTTCACTTCGGATTGCCAGAGCCGACGCTGCTGGCCCGGGTCAAGGCCACCGGGGCCAAGGTGCTCTCTTCGGCCAGCACCGTGGACGAAGCCCTATGGCTCGAAGCGCGCGGCTGCGACGCGGTGATTGCCATGGGCTACGAAGCTGGTGGCCACCGGGCAATCTTCCTCAGCGACGACCTCAACACCCAGGTGGGCACCATGGCCCTGGTGCCGCAGATCGTCGATGCACTGAAGGTGCCGGTGATCGCCGCCGGTGGCATCGGCGACGCCCGGGGCATTGTCGCGGCAATGGCTCTGGGCGCCTCGGCAGTCCAGCTGGGCACTGCCTACCTGTTCACTCCAGAAGCCAACATCAGCGCCGCCCATCACCGGGCCCTGCGTACCGCCAAGGAAAGCCAGACCGCACTGACCAACCTGTTCACCGGTCGCCCCGCTAGAGGCATCGTCAACCGGGTGATGCGCGAAATCGGCCCCATCAGTTCCCTGGCGCCAGCGTTTCCCCGCGCTGGCGGAGCCTTGCTGCCGCTGAAGGCCAAGGACGATGCCGACTTCGCCAATCTCTGGTCCGGCCAGGCCCTGCGCCTGGGAGTGGAGCTGCCTGCCTACGAGCTGACCCTGCGTCTGGCCGAACAGGCCCTGGCGCAGCTCAAGCGGCGCTGACCGGCCGGCGCCGCGACCACGGTCGCGGTGCTGGTTGCCGCACCGGTTGATGTGCCGGTTGCAGCCCTTTGCCAGCGAGGCCTGCGGCACAGTTCCGCTGATCGAGAATTCGCTATATATTTCGCTATACAGCGACACTCGCTGCCCTGGGTGCAGATTCCCTCCGAGCATTCGCTGCCCAACGCGCCCTTCTCTCCAATGGAGCTGTTCGATGAACCTTAGTGCCTCAGGTTTTGCCCCGACTTGCCTCGCTAGCCTGCTCGCCCTCTTCGCCTTCGGCTCGGCCCAGGCCGCTGAAGTCCAGGTGGCGGTCGCTGCCAACTTCACCGCACCGATCCAGGCCATCGCCGCCGACTTCGAAAAAGACACAGGCCACAAGCTGGTGGCCGCCTACGGTGCCACCGGGCAGTTCTATGCCCAGATCAAGAACGGCGCGCCTTTCGAGGTCTTCCTCTCTGCCGACGACAGCACCCCGCAGAAACTCGAAAGCGAGGGCGACATCGTCAAGGGCTCGCGCTTCACCTACGCCATCGGCACCCTGGCCCTGTGGTCGGCCAAGGACGGCTACGTCGACAGCCAAGGCCAGGTGCTCAAGGACAATCAGTACCAGCACCTGTCCATTGCCAACCCCAAGGCGGCGCCTTACGGCCTGGCCGCGACCCAGGTGCTGGCCAAGCTGGGCCTGACCGACAAGGTCAAGGCCAAGATCGTCGAGGGCCAGAACATCACCCAGGCCTATCAGTTCGTCTCCACCGGCAACGCCGAACTGGGTTTTGTCGCCTTGTCGCAGATCTATAAAGACGGCAAAGTCACCAGCGGCTCAGCCTGGATAGTCCCGGCCCAGATGCATGATCCAATCAAGCAGGATGCGGTGATCCTCAACAAGGGCAAGGACAACCCGGCCGCCAAGGCGCTGGTTGACTACCTCAAGGGGCCCAAAGCCGCCGCCGTCATCAAATCCTACGGTTATCAACTGTAAATGAGCCTTTCGAGTGCCGATTTTTCCGCCATCTGGCTGACCCTTAAACTGGCGTCCCTGACGACCCTCATCCTGCTGGTCATCGGTACTCCGATTGCGTTATGGCTGTCGCGCACCCGCTCCTGGTTGCGCGGGCCGATCGGCGCCGTGGTGGCATTGCCCCTGGTGTTGCCACCCACGGTGATAGGTTTCTATCTGCTGCTGGCCCTCGGGCCCAACGGCTTCTTCGGCCAGTTCACCCAGTCCTTGGGGCTGGGCACCCTGACCTTCAGTTTCAGCGGCCTGGTGCTGGGCTCGGTGATCTATTCCATGCCCTTTGTGGTGCAACCGCTGCAAAACGCCTTTTCTGCCATTGGCAGCCGCCCTCTGGAAGTGGCCGCAACCCTGCGCGCCAATCCCTGGGACACTTTCTTCTCGGTGATCCTGCCTCTGGCCCGGCCGGGCTTCATCACCGCCTCGATTCTCGGCTTTGCCCACACCGTCGGCGAGTTCGGCGTGGTGCTGATGATCGGCGGCAACATCCCTGACAAGACCCGGGTGGTCTCGGTGCAGATCTACGATCACGTCGAGGCCATGGAGTACGCCCAGGCCCACTGGCTGGCCGGCGCCATGCTGGTGTTCTCGTTCCTGGTGCTGCTGGCGCTGTACTCCAGCCGCAAGACCCGTGCTGGCTGGAGCTGAGTCGATGAGCATTCACGTCAAGCTGAACCTGGACTACCACGACTTTGCCCTGGACCTCGACCTGCAACTGCCGGGGCGCGGCGTCACCGCGCTCTATGGCCATTCGGGCTCGGGCAAGACCACTTGCCTGCGCTGCATTGCCGGCCTGGAAAAGGCCGGACGTGGGCGGATCCGGATCAACGATGAAATCTGGCAGGACAGCCAGCGCAAGCTGTTCATCCCGCCCCACAAGCGCTCCTTGGGTTATGTATTCCAGGAGGCCAGCCTGTTTCCCCACCTGTCGGTCCAGGCCAACCTGGAGTTCGGCCTGCGCCGCATTCCCCGGCAGCAGCGCCGGGTGGACATGGCCCAGGCCACCGAGTTGCTGGGCATCGGCCATCTGCTCCAGCGCCACCCGCAGAACCTCTCGGGCGGCGAACGCCAGCGCATCGGCATCGCTCGAGCCCTGCTCACCAGCCCACGGCTGCTGCTGATGGACGAACCCCTGGCGGCCCTGGACTCGAAACGCAAAGGTGAAATCCTGCCCTATCTGGAGCGGCTGCACGACGAGCTGGATATCCCGGTGCTGTACGTCAGCCACTCCCAGGATGAAGTGGCGCGGCTGGCCGACCATATCGTGCTGCTCAGTGACGGCCGCGCACTGGCCAGCGGTCCCATCGGGCAAACCCTGGCACGACTGGATCTGCCCCTGGCTCTGGGGGATGACGCCGGGGTCGTGGTGGAAGGCCGGGTCAGCGACTATGACGCGACCTACCAACTGCTGACCCTGCAACTGCCCGACAGTCAATTACGGGTGCGCGTGGCCCACCAGCCCCTGGCGCTGGGCAAGTCCCTGCGTTTCAAGGTCCAGGCTCGGGACGTCAGCCTGAGCCTGCAGGCCAGCGAACACAGCAGCATTCTCAATCGCCTGCCGGTGACCGTCAGCGACGAGATTCCCGCAGATAACGCCGCCCACGTCCTGGTACGCCTGGACGCGGCCGGCACCCCGCTGCTGGCCCGCATCACCCGCTACTCCCGGGATCAGCTCGACCTGCACCCCGGTCAACAACTCTGGGCGCAGATCAAGGCGGTGGCGGTACTGGCATGACACCGGGCAAGCCAGCCCTCTGGCATGCGCGCCGAACCGGTACCGATCGCCTGAACTTCACGTTGAAACGCGCCTGGATATAAAAAAGAGGTCTCTACACTAGAACGGGTTCGATTACTTCATCGTAGTTGCCCGGGAGTCTCGATCCATCGAGCAACTACGACAAATGACAACACTATTTCAGAGGGAAATAGTTCAGGTAGTAAATTCAACCACTCCGCCGTTCAAGTGATACATGGCACCGACTATTTTTATTTTTCCTTCTTTTTCCAACTGGCTCAGTGTGGAACTTTCCTGGCGAATTTCATTGATGGTGTTCTGCACGTTGGTCTTGGCCACTGCATCCACAAACTCATCGTTCTTACTGCTGCGTTCTCCAGCGTACTTAGTTGCACCAATGGCCGGTTTGATCTTGTTCAGCAGCCCGGTCAGGCTACCCAATTCGACATTGTCGATAGCACCTTTGATGGCACCACATGCAGTATGCCCCATCACCAGAATGACTTTGGCCCCGGCGGCCGCACAGGCGAACTCCAGACTGCCGATCAGGTCACTGTTGGCGACATTCCCGGCGATACGGGCATTGAAGGTATCGCCAATCCCGGCATCCAGAATGATCTCCGCCGGCGCTCGTGAATCAATGCAACTGAGGATCACCGCCGCCGGAAACTGCCCGCTCGCACTGGCTCTTTTCTGTGCCAGATAGTCGTGTTGATCCATTTTTCCGTTGCGAAAGCGCAGATTGCCTTCCTTCATACCGGCAATGACTTGATCCGGCGTCATGTTATCGCGCTGTTCCTTGCTCAAGGACGCGGCATAGGAAAAACTTGATATACCCAACCCCACCCCTGCGACAATACTGACAGCAGTCAAACCCAGCGCTGTTTTCAACACCGTACGTCTACTACTGGATGAGCATTCTTCACAATTATTAGTAACGTTGTTTTGCATATCAGCCACCTCGAACAATAAATTCCGGAGATCCACCACCTGGATTAAAGTTCGCACCTCAAACTGAGTCAACCCAACAGAACCCAAACAATCCAAAGATCAAAAAACCGCAATTAAAACAATAACAACAAAGAATAAAAAAACTTTCACATTGATAATTCCCAGTCTCGCTCCAGGGCTGAGGAGCCTTCTGCGGGACCTGGAGCAAACGGCGCAATCCATATCAAAGTTCCCGTCGGCGAATCAGCGGGCTTGTCAGCCAGATAATTCCGCGGTTAGGCTACGCACCTTCTTTCCCGTCCCTGGACGATTGCCGACGTGAACAACTAAGCCTTCCCAAAATGTCTTCGCAATGAGCCCTGCAAGTGCTCATTGGCCTGCTAACACATTTTCCGGAGGTGCTGATGACTCACGTCACCCGGCTGCCTGCGCTGGTTTCACTGAACCAGCTGACTTATCAATTCGCCAATGGCGAAACCTTGCTCGATGCCCTGACCCTCAGCTTCGATCGCCTGCCCACGGCCATAGTCGGGCGTAATGGCATGGGTAAATCCCTGTTGCTGCGCCTGATCGCCGGAGAACTGCAGCCCTCTTCCGGCAGCCTCAATTGCGCCGCCAGCCTCGCCTATGTCCCCCAGGACCCGCTGCCTGCTCCGCAGCAGACGGTGGCCCAGGTCGCAGGCGTCGCTGATGCCCTGAGGGCCCTGCAGCGCCTGGCAGCCGGTAACGCCGACCCGGAAGACCTGCTGCGGGTGGATGACCGCTGGGACCTGGCCGAGCGCCTGCGTCAGGCTCTGGATGAGGCCGGCTTGCAACACCTGGAACCGGATCATCCGGCGGCGAGCCTGAGCGGCGGGCAACTGGCCCGAGTGGTGCTGGTCGGTGCTCTGCTCAGCGACGCCGACCTGCTGTTGCTCGACGAGCCCAGCAACCACCTGGACCGTGCCGGACGCTGCTGGCTGATGGCGCAACTGCGCCACTGGCGCGGCGGCTTGATCCTGGTCAGCCATGACCGCCAGTTGCTGATGCAGGTACAACGCATCGTTGAGCTCAGTCCCCAGGGAGCCCAGGTCTACGGCGGCAACTACGCGCTGTACCAGGCTCAGCGTCAGGCCCATGACGATGCCGCCCAGGCGGCACTGGAACATGCCCGCACCCAGCGCAGCCGTGAACACAAGCGTCTGCAACGCGAGCACGACACCATCCAGCGCCACGCCGCTACATCGCGTAAATACGCCAAGACCGCCAACATCTCCAGCTTCGAGCGAGCCAAGATACTCGGCGCCGCCCGGGACATCATGGGTCAGGTGCGTCACAGCCATCAGGGGCACAAGAGCGCCCTTGATGAGCAAGTACGCAGTGCCTATGCCCGGGTTACCGCGCAACAACCGACCCTGCTGACCCTGCCCGATACCACCCTGCAGGCAGGCCAGCCAGTGCTCAACCTGCAGCAGGCGCAATTGCCCTGGCTGGACCGCCGGTCGCCGGCGTCCTATCTCACCTGCAACATCAGCGGCCCGGCACGCATTGCCCTGATCGGCCCCAACGGTTGCGGTAAATCCACATTGCTGAAGATGCTCGCCGGTCAATTGCAACCCCTGAGCGGCGACTGCCGGGTGACGGTGAACAGCGCCTATCTGGACCAGCACCTGCTGCAACTGGCCCCCGGCACCTCATTGCTGGAGCAACTGGCCAATGCCGCTACACCACTGGAGGAAAGTGCCTTGCGCACCTGCCTGGCACGCCTGCAACTGGATGCTCGGCGGGTGCAGCAACCCTGCGCCCTGTTGAGCGGCGGAGAGCGGCTGAAAGCGGCGTTGGCGCTGGCATTGTGGGGGGGCAGCCCGGCGCGCTTGCTGCTGCTCGACGAGCCAACCAATCACCTGGACCTGGAATCGGTACAGGCCTTTGAACAAGCCCTGCGGGACTACCCCGGGGCACTGGTAGTGGCGTCCCACGATCAGGACTTCCTCCAGGCCCTGGCACCGACCCATGAGCTGCAATGGTCCCCACGGGGCTGGGAGTTACTGGAGCGTCGCCAATAACACAGTGCCTTATCGCAAAAAACCGCGGACAGGCGCGTGCCCATGCTAGATTCGCGTCCTCTTATCCATAGACAAGGAGCGTCACGCCATGCAGTTCGGCTACACCATCATCTATGTGCCCAAGGTTGAAGATTCCCTGGCCTTCTTCGAGCAGGCCTTCGGCTTCAAGCGGCGGTTTCTCCATGAGTCCGGCACCTACGGCGAACTGGAAACCGGTAGCACCACCCTGGCCTTCGCCGATCACGACCTGGCAGAACTGAACTTCAAGGCTGGCCACGTCGCCGCCCATTCCTCGCCGCACCCTCTGGGCATGGAACTGGGACTGGTGACCGACGACGTCCATGCAGCCCATGCCCGAGCCCTGGAACAGGGCGCCCAGGAACTTGCGGCCCCCAGCAGCAAACCCTGGGGGCAGACGGTGTCCTACGTGCGTTGTCCGGATGGCACCCTGGTGGAGCTCTGCACCCCAGTGGGTGCTTGAGTCCAGGGAGTGCGGGAGGAAGTCGGGCAGAACGTTACTTGAGCTTGACGGCGGTCCCGGTGGCAAACACCACCACCATGCCGCCACGCCCAGAAGGCATGCTGATCTCGAAATCCACGCCGACCACTGCGTCGGCATTGAACTGACGGGCCCGCTCCTTGATTTCACTGGTGGCCTGGATCCGCGCTTCCTTCAAGGCGCGCTCCAAGGTCTGAGAGCGACCACCAAAGAAGTCGCGCATGCCGGCAAAGAGATCGCGGACCACGTTGATACCCTGGACGGATTCAGCACTGACGATGTCCAGATACGCGGCAATTTCCCGACCTTCGATATGGGCGGTGGTGGTGACAATCATGTATTTCTCCCTTGAACAGACATTCCGTCCCGAGCTCCCGGGACATTAAGGCTGGCGATGGTATCAGAGCGACGGTGAGGGTCGGTCATGGGCAACAATGGCGTCGCCACACACAACAGCCCCGCTCTGGAGCGGGGCTTGGGATCAGGGCTTCAAGGGACGTTCTTCGTCCAGTTCCGACAGGCTCTTGCCATCGTCCGGGTGTTTCCAGGTTTGCGGTGGCGGCTCCTTGTGCTCGACCTGGTACTGCGCCGCCTCGTCACTGCGCTCCTGCTCATAAGGGCGTTGCTGTTGTGTTGCCATGCCCACCTCTCTTCCTGAAGGGATTTTTAACTCGCCATTTCAGGTTAGAACAGATCCGGCAATGGCTCGTTTTTGCCGACAAAACACACCCTGAGCAAGATGAAACTTCTTTCACCCAGACGCTAACTCCGTCTGTGTATAGTTGCTTCGCTCATTCAAGCAACTACAGTTCGCCCGCGCGCTCGCGCGGGCTTTTTTTGCCTCAAGCCCCTCTGCGGGGGAGCTGTTACTGCGGATCAATCTCCTGGCAGTCCTTGAGCAGTTGCTGCTCCTTGGCGGTGTGATCTGCCTCCAGGAACGACAACACGCCCAGCTTGCCCTTGGTGTGCCAGCGAAAGCTGTTCTGTTCGTCGTCTGCCACATACAGCGCGCCGGAAGCCGAGCGAGCAATGTGCATGGGAATCAATTGCTCCTTGTAGTAGAGCGTGGCAAACGAGGTGCCATTGTCGATGTTCAGGTAGGCCGCATCGATGCGGACATTACCCTCGCACTGATAGCGCGCCACCTGGCTCTGATAGGTCGGCTCAGGGGCGGGCGCCTGCGCCTGGGCAGCCTCGGTCAAAATCGGCAGGGCCGAAGCCAGAGCTGCGGCGCAGAGCGTTGCGAGACGAGTTTTCACGGTATTTCCCCCGAATGGTCAAAGATGCCCCATGGGACTGGTGATAGCGATTTTAGTTCATGCCCGAGAGGCCTTCGTCCGGTCCTGCCGACCGCTCCAGAGCAGAGGGCTCGTGTGCAGGGCTGAAGCTTGCGGAACCAGATATTGATGCATCGTCCCACCCTGCACGTCGCCGTTACAGGTGCCTGATCCCATCAGCTAGAACAGCTCGTCCAACTGTTCAAAGAAGATCCGCCTTGAAGGATTGTCCGGGAGTCCCAAGCCTTGGAGAAACTCAGCCGCGTCCGCCTCGCAAAGCACTTCGCGGAGATCGCGCTGGATAAAGGCGATGTCCAGCCAGCGGTCGGCCAACCCGCCCCGCCCCAGATCGATGAAATACAGCTCATCGCGACCATCGATGAAGATGTTGCTGTCCCCCAGATTACCATGGGAAAAAACCAGGTCTTCAATGGGCCGGGTACGCTGCAGATGCGTCCGCAGGGCCTCGGGGCCGGCCAACCCAGGCCATTGGGCCAGGTCATATTCCGCAGCGCACAGTCCCTGGGCCATCAGGTAATCCAGCTCGGCGAGGCGCATCGAGACTCCGGCATCGAATGGACACTCGTCCACCGCCACTGACTGCATTTGATGCAGCGCCTCGCGAAACAGCGGCAGTGCCGGTTGGCCGGCGGCTATGCAAGAGGACAATGGAACACCCGGCACAGAGCGGGTAATCATAAACTCGCCTTCACCCCCCGACTCCACCAGCACCAGTTCGGAAACCTTGAGGCGCCCGTCCAGCCAATCAAGTAGACGAGCCTCCCGCAAGACGCTGTAGGTGGTGGGGGCATAGAGAGCCGCCGAGAACTTGAGGAAGAAGCGCTCGTTGCCGCGAAGGAAGCTATACACACGGCAAGGCGACTCACCCACGGTGTCCGGGACTAGCTGCGCATCACCAATGAAGCGCGCGATGGCCTCAGGCAGTTTCAATGTCATGGGGGTCACACTGTTTCCAACCATTTTTATCAGACCGATACCGGGGGCTCGACCCGATCGCGGGGCATCAGGGTCAAGTAGTCTTCAAGGGAGTCCGAGGACAGCGGCTTGATCATGATGCGCACCCTGTGCCGTAACTGGCCCAGCTCTATCCCGTCACGGGTACGGGCCTCGACATAGCCACAGGCTCTCCAGAAACCCTCGGCCCGGACGTTCTCGAACACCACGCTCAACCGCAGCCAGCGCGCGCCCTGCCCGGCCGCCCAGTCTTCAAGCTCGCGGTGCAACTGCCGGGCAACGCCCCGGCCCTGCAGCGAGCTGGCCAGCAATCCAGTGGTTGAATGAGGCAATAGCCCTTGTGGCACGGGGTAACACTTCTAAAGGTCCACAGGACCCGTGCATGAAAGGGCGATCCTAGTGCTCCCTGCCCCCCCCGGGGACATGGTCAATTTGTTGAAAAATGTGTAGGGCACTGTGCCGGACCAAGACTCAGGTAGGCGACAGGACTTATTATCGACGCCCCTCGCCAGCGGCTCAGCCCGGCCCCACCCAACAGCGGATTCCAGCCATGCCTACCCCTTTGTCCTCGCCGGGTTACCAGCGCCTGCTGGACCTGCAGCAACGCATCCATGGCTTCACCCGGGACCAGGCAGCCGAGCGCGACGACCACCCCGAAGACCTGACGGGGCCGCTGTGGGTCAGTGACTACAACTACCTGGCCCTGGCCCCAATGCGTGGTGGCCTGCATCTGGAGTTTCATGGCGACCTGTGGGAAGAGCCCTTTGCCTGGACCCTGGAATGCCTCGCCGACCAGGCAGTGGCCGACACCCTCAGTTCCCTGGCCTTTTCTGGCCCGGACCAAGGGTCAAACGGCACCCGCGAATGGGAGTTCACGCCCTTGTTGGACAGCGACGTGAACTTTCCCATTCTCAGGTCGCTGTCGGTTCGCCCCAGCGAGCCCCAGGATCACAATGCCTCGCTGATCCAGAAAGCCGGCATGCTGATGGAGGAAGCAGGAGAGATCGCCCGCTTTGTCGCCAAGGCGCCGCATCTGAGCGAATTGACCCTGCCCAATGCCCCCGACTCGAGCTTCTTCCAGGTCCATCTGCCGCACCTTACCCACCTGCGTATTGGCGGCCATTGGGACACCCAGCACTTCATTGCCAACCTGGCCAGCTCGGACAATCTGCCGCGGCTGAGCAACCTGGACTTCACCGAATCCAGCGCGCTGCAGAACAACTGGGCGGATCAGCGCGAAGATCAGTCCGTCACCTCCTTCGCCAACTATGAACAACTATTCGCCAGTACTGCCTGCGACCCTTTGAGGGCGCTGCGCCTGCGCAACACCTGCCTGAGCCTGGAACAGCTCGAGAGCCTGCAACAACTGCGCCCTGCATTGCAGTTCATGGTGATCCAGGCCACTGGCGGCGGCTACGTAAAGCATTTTGCCCGGCAAGTATTTCCCTGGCGGCATCTAGTGCAGCCGGATCCGGGACAACGCTGAAACAGCCAAGGAACAGCAAGCGACAATCAGTGCTAGGTTTAAGCGTCGATTAATTGAGTTTCCACTCTGGGCGCAAGTTTGCAGTCTCCGCCATGACCGAAAGGAATCGTTCATGAACGCGGACTACAAACTGAAAAAAACAACCGGAAACACTGCCAAAAACCTGCTTTATCTGCTCTACAGCCTCTGCAGCTACGTGATTTTTCTCCTGACCTTTCTCTACTTGATTGGTTTTCTCGGTTCGTTGTTGGTACCAAAAAACATTGACTCAGGGGTATATCGCCATGGGCTGGTTGCAACAGTTATAGATATCGCCCTTATCACCCTGTTCGCGGTCCAGCACAGCGTCATGGCCCGCGAAGGCTTCAAGAAAAAAATAACCAGGATCATTCCCGCCCCCATAGAGCGAGCGACTTATGTTCTATGCAGCAGCCTGATGCTGATCCTCTTGTTCATCCTGTGGCAACCCATCCCGGCCGTGGTCTGGACCGTTCAGGCCGAGGGTTTCAGAGGGTTGCTGAACGGCTTGTACTGGGCGGGATGGGGGCTTGCGCTAATGGCAACCTTTCTGATCAGCCATCTTGAGTTATTTGGTTTGAAACAGGCTTACCGTGGCATCTACAAAACCCAGCCGGAGCCCCTCAACTTCATCACGCCCTTTCTCTACAAGGTTGTTCGCCACCCCATGTACCTGGGCTTTCTCATAACCTTCTGGGCAACGCCTGAGATGACTGTCGGACACCTCGTGTTCGCACTGACCTGCACCGCTTACATATTCGTGGGAACCCATCTCGAAGAGAAAGACATGGCCAGAGTCTTTGGCAAGCAATACCTGGCTTATAAACAGCAGGTTGGCATGCTGCTGCCTTCACGCAAAAAAACCTGAGTTGCGAAGAAGGTTGAACGCTCTTGAAATCCTGATTGGGAGGACGTCTCCAACAGTCACTCCCCTCCCCCACAGGTCCTTCAAGAGAAACGCACCTGCCGTCGACATGGACCTGATATGACCAATACTTCGCTATTGAAGAGGCGCGACAGTCACATCGGTCTGCCCGCTCCGGGCCAGTGCGGCCTTGACGAATCCTTCGGCCTTCTTGCGCTTGATGAAGTCCCTGACATAGGTCGCGCCTGCTTCCCGCTGCCGCGGCACTGCCATGGCCTGACGAATAGCCGTAAACGCACCCTCCAGTACACGATAACCCGGAGTGTTGGCCGCCATCTGCTCCAGGGGTTGGCGCACGCCGGCCGCCGCATCCAGATGCTGTTGAAGATAAAGCTCGACCGCACCCGCCGAGGTTTCCGCCCGTTCAAGCTGAGCATGTTTCAACGTACGAGACAGAAACAGGTCGTAGGCCGCACCTTTGCCCACTGCCAACCGCAGGCCTGGCTGGTCGAGATCCTCGACCGCCTGGAAAGGTGAATCCGCCGCCACCAGATAGGTGCCCTCAATGATGACGTAAGGCTCGCTGAAGGCGATCTGCTCCTCACGCACTGGCTCGATAGCCAGAAAAGCGACATCCCAGATGCCCTCCTCCAACGCCGCAAAGACCTTGCCGGCAGCATCGAAAGTGGCCATCTGCAAACTTACGCCGAGCTCTTCAGCCAGAGCGCCTGCCAAGGCGACCGACACACCTTGCGGCGAACCATCACTACCTTTTTGCGCCAGGACTGGGTTGCCAAAATTAATCGCGGCCCGCAGCACGCCTTGCGGTGCCAGATCGTCCAGGACCGCTTGGTTGATAGCACTCATGTTTTGCTCCGTGAATGAGGTTCAGAAAAAAGCAGGACCGGTGACCGGCAACAGCTAACTGATGGACTCGGACTCGCGCATCACTGTCTTTGCACTATGAGAACAGCCGCCTCAACCCTTTCGCCGTTGCGACCAACCGATCATCATAAAAACGCTCCCGGGTATCCAAAAACCGGGGTTAGAGGTGCCCATTCCCACAGCGAGCAGGGTCATGCCAACTACGAACAATGGTTGCCTGAACAGATTTTCCATAACAAAGAAGCTCCTGTAAAAACCAGCCTCATTTAATCAGAACCGCGCCGTTTGAGTGCGGTAAACAGCACATACCGTCTACCGTACTCGGTTGGCTCCCCTGCCGATCTTTTCTCAAGGCAATAAAGAACCCGCTCAGGGCGGGTTCCAAGGGGGCACGCTTAATAGCCTGCTTGAGAGCGGACAGTGCCAACTTCAAAAAGCAGGTCCGGATTCAACCGGACCTGCCAGATGACCTGCACTAAGGGCATTCGCAAGTAGAAGGACCAAACACCGGACCGCTGCACGGGTCCTTGGATGGGCCAAATACCGGGCACGCAGCCTGGGCAGTCAGGGAAAAACCACAGAGCAGCAGCACAGCCAACATGACTTTCTTCATTTGTAACCTCCTGGTCAGTAGACGAGCAATCCATGCCCACTATCGAGGGCACGAGCAAACACTTAGGGGCACTCGCAAACCGTAGGTTCAAGAACCGGGCCCCAAACACCCGTCCCTCACGCGCCTGCCACCAGAACGGTCAGCGAGCACGCCAAAGGACCCGAAACAGAAAAGACCAGTCACGTCGGTTGCGCCAGTGTGGTGCATTGTCGCGCCAGAGACGAAGCGGCCCCGCAGTCATCACTCCTATCGGATAGGCTAAGACCTTTCGAAGGTAGTCCAATCGATAGCGCCACCTACGTGACAGTGAACAGACAAGCCCACTCCTGAGCCCAAAGGAAAGAATGATGCAACCACTGCCACTCGCCCCCTCAACTATTGGTGAAACGCTTGAACTGCGCCCACTGGAAAATGATGACTTCGAAGCGCTGTACCGTGTGGCATCCGACCCTCTGATCTGGGCTCAACATCCAAGTCCAACGCGCTATCAGGAGCACGTATTTCACCATTGGTTTAACGAGGCACTTGCTTCAAAAGGCGCGCTTATCGTTATCGATCGCAGCCATAACCAAGTGATCGGCTCCTCTCGTTATTACGAGTTCGATGAGAAGAAACGAGAAGTGACGATCGGGTACACCTTCCTGGCTCGTGATCGTTGGGGAGGCGGAACCAATAGAGAGTTGAAACATTTAATGCTGACCCATGCATTTCAATGGGTGGACACTGTTTGGTTTCACGTTGACAGCCAGAACGTTCGCTCTCAACGCGCCATGGAAAAAATCGGCGGGCACTTCTCCCATCGCGCCATCAGACAACTCACTGATCGCACTCAAGAGTACCTGCTCTACAAAATAGAGAAGCCGAGTCGCCTTGATTAATACAAAAGCCCGGCATTTGGCCGGGCTTTGCATTTCACAGACAGGAGCATTCAGCTATGTACCACCAATACACTTCCTGTCTATTTCAAGCTCACCGCGAACCTTGATTTCTCGCAAATCAATCTCGGTTGCTCGTGAGCCCTTGACTCCAGCAGAGCGCTCACCATAGATCTGTGAGCCTTGCACACCCGAGTATCTCATGCACTTGTACATGATCAGTCACTGGCAATGAAGGATGCCACGCCCCCTTAAAGCTCTGTACCCGCGCCTCCTCTAAAAATCATCGGCTTTTTAAAATCACACCACTCATATATTGATTTAAATCGCGAAAATCGTTAACCCGCCAAGAGAATGGCGATAGCTTTACACCATTCTCCCGTAAAGTTCTTGGAATCAAGTCGCCATTGGGTCGCAGTATGACTGATGAAACAATAACGCCTGGATAATCATTTAGGCGCTTTTTAAATGCGGATGTCGTTAGATCAGGCGTGGGCGGATTGCTTTTATTTGCCAACGGCCCCGTCCCCTTGATATCTGCTCCGTGACACATAGCGCATCGCTGTAAATAGAGATTTTTTCCATTGGCATTATCCGCGAAAGATAGGGATGCTTGAATCAACGACATAACCCCTAGCGAAACGATGAGTAATACTTTTGCTTTCATTTTTTATGTGGCCTTATTGGAAAAACCAGATCTGAATCGAAGGAAAACCCCGGTCATACCTCTACAACATTCAACTCTCTCGAGAACATCTAGACCGAGATCATTCATTAGCAAGATGCTTCCCCCCCCGAGAAGTAAACTTCAGACCAAAGGGTATTTCGTTTGACATGCCCGACCACTAGCCTGATATCAGCTCGTTGATTTAACAGAACAATCCTAATGACGGTGATTAGAAGCTCGCCATTCTCCTTCGAGACGCTCTTGCGTGCAATGATCGTCCAGAAAGGCTAATGAACAATCTCAAGGCTGTGCACGCGTAAAGAAGGTCACCCGCGTTGCTTTCTTCCGGCAAACCTGGCCACACCGGGCTCTGTGCCCGATCGATAGTTGGTTCGAGCGACTGGATGAAGGCGGCCCCAAAAAGCCTTTCATTGACCTGCCTTTCACTCGCACGCAGATCTGCTGTCATACAGTTGCGCAGTACCTTGAAAGCCTACGTCCAGCCATGATCATTTTTTACTAAGCTTGGTATGTTTTAGCTCGCAGCCTGCGAGTCGCATGACTACAAGGAGTCTGTCATGGGTCGTGAAATACCTAAAAAGTACATTAAACAGCAGAAATTTTATAAACGAAAAGAACTGGCCTGGTCGATTATTCACTACACGCTTGGGGTATCAGCAGGGGCATTTGCTTTCCTGGCAGCCCACACTGCAAAGCTCAACGCAGACGACGCCAGTACGATGGCGATGCTGTCTGGGATAGTAACGGCAGTGCTGACTTTTCTATCGCCAGCATCAAGGCGAAAAGCATATACGGAAGCTAGGGACTTAATGAGAATCGCGCGAATGCGATATCAGGAGGAAGGCAGTCTTACGATAGCGCAGCTCATTGACGCGATGGAAACCGCATCTCAAGTTATGCGGCGCCGATAAGTAAGCCACCATCCCTTACCACCGTTACTACGCCCAGGCACTGGCAGGCCTTCCCTGAAATGCATACGTCTCAGTTTTTGCTGCCGCCTGTGCTTGTTGACCGTTGATCATGTTCGAGGAGTAAGTCACCAGCCAGTCCCAACTCCGCAATCAAAATTCGCATGCTTTCAGCTTCTTGTGAGATCGGAAGACGATAGCATCCAGAGGCTGGAAACTAAAAAGCCCAACGAGAGGTTGGGCTTAGAACCTGACAATCTATTTGAAGTAACCGGTTCGGCGCAGCTGCAGGCTGTAGACCCAAACGGCAATCAGCAGGATTGCTTGCAGAGTGGACGGCAACACATGCCAGGCAACCTGCGCGTACATGCTGGCCGGTACTACGAAAATTTCCGGCAACATAAGCGGTATCAGCGTCAGCCCCAAAAGCAGTGCCCCCATAAGGCACCACGAGGATTTTGCGCTACGCACCCAAAACAACAGGCCGCCCGTAGCCAGCAGTAAGCAAGTCAGTACAGGGGGTAGCAGCATGATCAGCGCGATATCTCCTGTCCTGGCTAAGTCCCAGCCTTCATTGACCAGCCAATAAGCAATTTTGAACGTCAGGAGCAGACAGTAGGCCACTCCGAAGATGACCGGTGCCGGGCGTGAAGCGTTCCTTACTTGAAGCGTACTTGTGTCCATAATTCCAAATCTGTGGATATGACTGGCCAGCCCAATCGACCTGCGCAGTGTACCCGAGGCTCAGTGCATCACTAAAGGATCGACGCATCCGCCTGGGTCGTCACCAGTCAAAAAGGAAAGAAGCGTTCCTCTAGAACTGGCCGACGTCATCAGCAGCACGCAATTCAGCGGTGACGCACCGCACGCCAGGAAACTGGGTGAGCTGGAAAAAGGTTAAGCCCGCACGCGCCACGCCCACTCTGTCTCGTCCAATCAACTATAACGCTCATGGCTGGAGTAACGCCCGCAGTTGCAAAGGAACCTCAATAACTTCTCTGGTAATCGGTGAGACGCAAACGTGTGTAAGGCTAGAAGTAAATGCAATAACATCTGGCGTCAAACTGCCCTCGACTAAAAAAGTGAACGAGTGAAGCCCAACACTGGAAACACTTACCTTAATTGAAAGCTCATCATCCCAAGTAACCGGATGAAGAAACTCCAGCGAGAAGGCCCTTGCTGGAGGCAGTAAATTAAAACCTAGCAGCGTTCTTAATCCGGGTCCGGACAGCCAAACTGTAAGTGCATCATGAACGGCCTCAACCACAAAGTACGAAAACCTAGGTGTATAGACAATCCCCTCCGGATCACAGTCGCCGAACAATACCTTCCTCTTGATAATCACTGAGTTCGGCACAAGATCAATCCTTAATATTGAGTGACGAAGTTATAACAACCAACTCGCAGCTGCTGTTTGCCCAAGGACACGATACCTCCCTCCCTTCTCCACTGCATAGACGGTATAGCGGCCAAGGACGAAGTCATTTCTGAAAAAAGTCGTGATGCAGCAATCCTCAGAAGCCGCGAGCATCTAGGCCGTGACCGGCTGGGTCGCCGCCGATGGACGTGTCTGGGGTAACAATGAGCGTATGCCGCGCTGGCGCGGCGCTACGTGGCTTTAGCAAGCGTCAGCTCAAGGGAATGCTCCACTTTGAAGGTGTCGTGCGTGGCCGTCAGACTGTTCAGCAAGGAAAGACCAAGGCTAAACGCCATGTTGAAATCACTGACGAGCTGAAGATTGTTCTTGATCGAATAATGGCAAGGAAGAAATCCCACCAGCTCCACTCGATGCAGCTGACCGTGGCAGAAGCTAACACGCCATGACGGCGGCGATGTTACGCAGGCGCGTTTGATATGACCAGAGAGGCCGCAGGAGTTGAAAAACCTGACTTCCAGATGCGTGATTTGCGCGCCATTCCTGGCACAGACAAGGTGGAGTCGAGCGGCAATATCACGTGTCAGGGCCGGCCGAGTCTGTATTAGGATCGTACTCGCCGGGCTTGATGTCGCGGATGATCACGGTTTGGCCGAACTCTGTGATCATCTCCAGAGCCATCACGGCCATTTCGTCGTAGAAGGCCATGGTGGCTCCAGATGTAAAAAAGCCCAGCACGATGGCTGTGCTTATGTCGCTACGAGGAAAACTTAACTGCCCGCTTGCCTTACGCGACGATCATACTCTTTGAGCATTTCATCGGCAGCTGCTGCAGCTTTCTGATGAGCTTTCTCATCCCATTTACCGGAAGCGATGTAGCCGCTAAGCAAATCTTCAAAGATTCGAATAATCACCATAGAGCCCCTCGTTAAGCTAACCGGTAAAAACCGCTCGTACTTGTAAGGGTATCTCTGATCTCAAAAACGCAAGTCCGTATGCGCAATTAGTTGGTTCCGGCCTTCCGTCCCCCCACAACACCACCCGGGCAAGCCCAGGATAGGACGCCCCATGCCCGTAGAAACCCAACACCTGGAACATCGAGTAGCTGCCCTTCAGTCCGACCTAAACACCAAGGACGAGCAGATAGGCGCTCTCACCTTCAGCGACAACGAGCGCGAGCTATCGCGCCGGAGTTGGTTCGATGAAGCGAAGCGGCTGGAGAAGGAGGTCGAGGCTCTGCGCAAGGCCCTGAAATTCTACGCCGATCGGGAGCATTACCACTTTGAGAGTGGGAACTGGGACACAGTAAGCGGAGAACCGCTGAATATCCTTTGGTGCGGCGATGAGCCCGATTTCATTGAAGATGGCACGGTTGCGCACACCGCACTATCCGCCAGCGTAGAGCCGATCAACGACCTCTGCGCAGAAGGAGCTCATGCGTTCGTTCCGCTTCGTAGCGACTGCGTGAGGTGTGGCGCGCTCTACAGCGCAGAGCCGAGCGCGCCGGTTGCGGTGGTGCCCGACGGCTACCGCATCATGCCCGCGCCAAGACCCTGCTACTTGGGGAGTTCAAGCTTCGAGTTATCACAGAATGCCCTGAATGCTGCGAGCTGGAGGACCCCACAGAGGGCTGCGACATCTGCGACGCTGAAGGCGAGTACGGGCAAAAACACACCATCCCGTGGGACCAGATCAAGTTCATCTACAGCGAGGCGGTAGAGGGCCTGGCCGTGAAAGCTGAACCAGCCAAATCCTGACAGGAGTACATTTGTACTCCACCCATAAAAATCGAACTCTCATCTAATTCAGCCGCTGAAAAATCGAATGACTGGAGCCAGAAAGCTGATCTTGCCCATCGCTTTTACAAAGCGTTCAAAGGCCTTTTCGCTAAGGATGAACGCGGGTATGAAAAAGATGCTCGAAACCACAACAGTCAATAAAAATCCAATCCAATCAGTACTAACAAGGACGGCGATCGCTACGCCCAGCATCAATAGCCCCCCTGAAAAGAACAACCGCCGAGCAAATTTTTGATTTGGATATTGATTGAACATGATGAGGCCACCCTTGCCGCTTTCAACCACAGTAGTTCCAGGGTGGATTCTTGTCGAAGCATGCCCTCTTTCACCCCCCCTTAATTCCCCTTAGCAGCGGCTGCCCAACCCTCCCCAGCAGTAACCCCTCCCCCACATTTAATTCAGCCGTTATAGCGGCCAAGGACGAAGTCATGCCTGAAGAAAGAACGGTAACCATCCCGGCCCGGTAGCAGCACGCGGTCCAAGCCTCAATCACCGTGACGCTCCCGCGGATTTGCCAGCGGTGCGGCGGCCTGCACGGCGAACCCTACTCAGCCTTCAGCTGGTCGTTCACAGCTGGATCAACCCTTGCGGGCACGTCGAGAAATACAGCCAAGTCCGCCGCGATCTGGAGGTGCAGCCATGATCCGCCCTGCTCTACCTCGCCTGGAACATCTACACGGGACCAAGGCCATGAATGACGTTGCCGAACCTGCGCGGCCTAGACCAAATCCAGCGTTACCCATAACCGTAAATGCACTTTTGGTTCATTGCCCGAGGTTAGGCTGGACCGGAATCAGATCCTGAACTTTTGCGCAAGAGTAGGTGTTGGAATAGTCGAAGAATTTCGGCCTTAATTCGGAGCCGTAGCTCATACATTGGAACGCAGACGAGCCTTTTTGCAAGATTAGAAAGTGAACCGTGCCGACTCTTGCTGGCGACTGGTAGGCGGCTTTGATCTCATAGCCACTGCTTAACAGATCGGTCACCTTTTGAGTTTCTGCCAAGGCCAATGTGCTAGTGACTAGTAGGCCCAGCAGCGAGATGCTCAGGGCATTTTTTGCAATACGATTCGTTCTTGGCATGAGTCTGTCATCCGTGAAGGGAAAATGCCAAGTTACCTAAGTTCAACAAAACCGTCACGGCCCAAGCCAGCTGAGTCGTAAAACTCAGCGGACGGGTCACACTCCGACAGGACTGGTCCAGAAGAGTCCGCCAGACCCGAGAGCCCTGGACTTGAAATGAAGGACTAGGCCGGGCGAACGCTGCAAACCACAGCCAGGCGCAACGCCAGGGCAAATCAGCACCATCTGAAACAACACCCTCAACAATCGGAAAGCCTGCCGGCGATGGCGGGCGGGAGACACGCATGTCCGTCATAAAAGTTCAGTGCTGCCGCTGCAAGAACAAGGACATGGAAAGCGAGCGGCTAAAAGTGCCAACCAAGAAGTACGGCTCGGGCGTCAGCGACATGATCTGTCCAAGGTGCCGGTGCACCACCTACTACCGGCTGCAGGCCGAGCAACCACCTTCTGCCGCTACGTGCGGCGTGGATATCCGCGATGGCCGCTTAGCTGTTCAACAAGGAAAGACCAAGGCAAAGCGCCGCATCGAAATCACTGGCGAACTGAAGATAGTTCTTGATCGAATAATGGCGAGGAAGGACTCCCACCAATTCCGCTCGACGCGGCTGATCGTTTTGGAAGATGGCACACCATTGACGGTGGCAATGCTACGAAGAAGATTCGACCTTGCTCGAGAGGCGGCCGGGGTTAAAAAGGCTGATTTTCAAATGAGGGATCTGCGCGCAAAAGCAGGCATGGAGAAGTTCGAAGCTAGCGGAGATATTCTGCAGGCACGCGACCAGCTTGGGCACACAACTGTCGTCATGACCGAGCACTACATTCGCAATCGGATAGGTAAGAAGGTCTCGCCAACAAAATAGATTGCGGCAACATTGTAGGATTGCGGCAATTTGCTTTCTGTCTAAGGAGCAGTGAAAGAAGCCTAACCCCTTGATATATATGGTGCCCGAAGCCGGAATCGAACCGGCACGCCCTTACGAGCGGGGGATTTTAAGTCCCATGCGTCTACCAGTTTCGCCATTCGGGCGGTAGCGCGATCACGCGGCACTGGAACAGTCAATCGGCATCAGGCCGGCCAGTGCTTAAAGCAGGGTGTGGAATATATACATCCAGTCCTTGTGAAGCAAGGTCGAAGCAGGCAAAAAAACCTCTCCCTTCACTCTGAGCCCTGTGTAAAAAAACACAGTAAATCAGCAGCCTACAGCGGCGGTCTGATCATCCTGGATAGGCTCATCAAACATCGCGTCGACTTGTTAAGCGGCGCCAAGACTAACACGGAGAATTTATCCAACCAACTGATTTATAAAGACTTATCACCAGCCACAAGTTCATTCGAGAGGGGCGCCAGTCAAACCATGCAATGCGTTCAGCGCGAAGCGGGCCCTTGGCAGGTCTCAAGCCTCAGCCAGAAAATTCAACGATAGTTTGAGTTTGTGCGGGTCGTCCTGGGGGACGGCCAACTCGGTTTCCAGGTGAGTCGAAAACGCCTGTTCCACTGGCGCCTCGGGGCCCTTGACCTGGGTCGCTGTGCGGTTGTTTTCCAGCACCTTTGACAGTTGTGCGTAGGTGTAATTGGCGGGAGGCGTATTGCCTATGTTCATGGAGGTCGTCCTTGATATCGAGTCAATCCGCAAGGACAGATCGAAGAGTCAAAAGTCATGGCATGCCGCGTCCCGGTTCATTGACCAGATACTGACGCTGCGATGGGATACTACAGGCCCTGGGCTGGATATAAGCACATCGATAGCCAACGGAGTTCGCCCAGTACACATGACCTCGCCATCCATGAACCGGTAAAGAGTCATAGATACCGGGCGAACGCCACAAAACTATGCGTTCAGAATGACATGTTCAACTGTCACCAATGACAACCGGGGTGTGTTAACCAGCGTAGTTGGTAAAACCACCGGCAAAGCCTCTGCGCCCTGCCCGCAGCTCAGTACGCAACTCGCCGATCAGGTTGGAGATGTCGCGCACACTGGTGAGCTCGGCAGTCGAGACTCCGGTTAACAATAAATCCACCCGGCCTGAATCGGCATCGTAGATCTTGATCGTCAGGGAGCCGCTGGGATGCACGCTGCAGACGCAGGAAAGCGGGAGAAAGCCGGACTCCAAGATGTGGCAAAGCTCGCTGGTGGAGAGCATGGCTTATCGCCTGTGTGGAATTTTGTGGATTTTTCCCATTCAGAATAGGTCAGCGCCTGATCCTTTGTATCGAAAAAACACACAACAAATGCTAACTACCTCTCAGTTCTACTGCGCAGATTCTGCGCCAGGCCACGCACTGATCGCCTGGGTCTACCTGCTTCTCCAGCGTTATTCTGCGCTGTGCTTTTTTCCGTCAGTTGTGTAAGTTTCAAACCTATGAACCTGAATCTTCAGTCCCGCCCCGCCGCGATTATGACCGCCTGCATCAGCAAGGTGGGCTAGCGGTCGTTCAACCCCTAATCATCCCGCCTCGGAGGCAGGTTTTATCACCCGTCTTCTGAAGCGCAAACCCCAGGAGACAAACATGAGCCACTCACCCCCTGCTGTTCTACACCTGCTGTGCGGCAAGATCGCCTCGGGTAAATCCACACTAGCCAAGCGACTGGCCCAGGCTCCCGGCAGCGTGTTGATCTGTGAGGACCAATGGCTGGCGCAGTTGTATCCGGGCCTTATTCATTCAGTTGCTGACTATGCGCTGCATGCCCAGCGCCTGAAAAACGCGCTGGAGCCTTTGCTGATCAGTCTGTTGCGTGGTGGCAACAATGTCGTACTGGACTTCCCCGCCAATACTTTGGCCCAACGCGCCTGGTTGCGAGCCTTGGCAGATCAAGCACAGGTCGAGCATCGACTGCACCTGTTGAATGTCGATGAGGATGTCTGCCTGAGAAGACTGCGGGAACGTAACAGCCAGGGAGATCACCCCTTTAGTACCAGCAAGGAACAATTCGAGCTGATCTGCCGTTACTTCGAGCTTCCACAGACTGAAGAAGGACTGCACATCCTGGAGCATTGAATTGCGGGATTGTCGCCCGTAATGCCGGGCCGGCTTCTGAAGCTTGCGTAGGAAGGGTGCGTCGAGAAAGGCGGCGGAGACAAATTTCAGGCAAAAAAAAGCCCAAGTAGCTGATGGACACTTGGGGCTAAAAATGCATAAACCGTGGTAGGTGAACGCGGAGCTATAGTAACGGAACAGTACATTCTGTAACAAGATATTTTGAAGAAAAAAACGCAAATAAAATCACCTAAGTCATTAAATATCCACACTTTTTTTGAGTACTTTAGTTTCATGTCACGCCTTCTCGCACCTTTTTAGGCACCAAGATGATGCGCCTGAATTGCCCATCACCGCAGTGCGAGAGTCCGTCCACCGTTAAACGAAAATGCGCTGAAAATTCACAGAATCGCAACAGACAGACAACGTTGCTCACCTTAAATTGCCGGCACTTGCCTGAATGGAATGTGTGGGTATGAATGACTTTCTCGACGCCCTGCCCCTGATGCTGTGCCTGTCCACCTTTGCCTGGTGTTGCTGGGGCTAGGCTTTGTACGAAAGTGATACTGCGTTGAAAACGGTTCCAGCCCTCTTCTCACGCCGACTCGACGACTGCGGTGGTACTGAACAGTGCCTGCCCTAGCGCTCGTGCCCGTTCCAGGCAAGGCGCCACATCGCCGCTCTCCGAGTCAAACATCAGTTGCGAGGTCAGTACCCTGGCGCCGCAGTAGTCGAAGATTCCATGGTCGATCTGGGTCTGCATCGCGCCGAGATAACCATGTCGCTCATAAGTGCCAACGTCGGCCCCGGCAACGCCTATCAGGTGCACGCTCAGACGCCCTAGCTTCTTCTCCAGCTTGGCGTCCGCGCGAAAATCGAAGGCCCAGCCATTGGAGAACACGCGATCAATCCAGCCCTTGAGCAGCGCCGGCATGGACCACCAATAAACCGGATAGACCAGCACCAGAGCATCGGCGCGGTCGATCCGTGCCTGTTCGGCGAGCACATCGGCGGGAGGAAGCACCTGGGTACGATGCACAGCAATATCGGCAGCACCGAAGCGTGGTTCGAACCCTTCAGCCCAGAGATCGGCAATCTCGAATGAATGCCCGGAACCGCCCCCCAGCCCCTCGGCAATCTGCGCCGCAAGGCTATGGGTGAGAGACTTGGGATCATGATGGGCGACAACAATAAGTGCATGCATGGCGAGTACTCCTGCGGACGGATTGCGCTGGGGGATTGAGCTTTATATACTTTTAGTAAGTTACTGCCGATAAGTTACTTTTGGTATATAGCCATGTCAAGCAGTCAGAAAACCGATTCCACTTCATCGCCGCGACGGCGCCTGTCGCGGGAGCAACGCCTGCAACAACTGATGGCCGTAGCCTGGCAGATTGTCCGTGAGCACGGCACCGAGGCGCTCACCCTGGGATATCTGGCGGAACAGGCCGGCGTCACCAAGCCGGTGGTCTACGACCATTTCGGCACTCGAGCGGTGCTCCTGGCGGCGCTGTATCAGGACTTCGACCAGCGCCAGACGCTGCTGATGGAACAGGCCCTGCAAACCAGCGAACCGACCCTTGCCGCCCGCGCGGCAGTCATTGCCACGTCCTACGTCGACTGCGTGCTACTGCAGGGCCGCGAAATCCCCGGGGTGATTGCCGCCCTGGCCAGTTCGCCGGAGCTTGAGATCATCAAGCGCGAGTACCAGGCAATATTCCTAGAGAAATGCCGCCATGCTCTGGAACCCTTCGCTACCGGAGCCGTGATCGCAAGGGCCGGGCTGCGCGCCATGCTGGGTGCGGCCGAAGCGGTTTCCCACGCGGCGGCGCTGGGAGAAATCACTCCCGCACAAGCCCAGGAAGAACTCTGCGCCACCATCGTGGCCATGGTTGAAAGAGCACGCGCCAGCACCTCTGCAACCCAATGAGCCACTGCCCGGATATCAATGACCGGCCCCAGCGCCAGTCCTGCAAGGGAAAAGCAATGTTGCTGACACGATTGGAACCGCTGAATCAATTGCTGGAACGCTATCGCCAAGAGTTGGGCAAGGACTTCACCGGCTATCGCAACCACGTGTACCGGGTCATCAACTTCTGCAACCTGCTCATCAATGCCGATGCCCAGCAGTTGCAGAAACTGGCCATAGCTGGCGCCTTCCACGACCTGGGCATCTGGACCGCCAAGACGTTCGACTACCTACCGCCATCGCTGCGCCTGGCTGAAAACCACCTGGATGAAATAGACAGGTCCGAGTGGAAAGCCGAAGTGCTGGCAATGATCGAACAGCACCACAAGATCACCGCCGCCCCACCCCCAGGCAGCCTGGTGGAACGTTTTCGCCGAGCCGACTGGATAGATGTGTCGCTGGGAATGTTGAATTTCGGCCTCTCGCGAGACGATCGCCGCCGGGTATTTTCAGCCTTTCCTGATGCAGGCTTTCATCTGCGCCTGGTTCAGCTGTCTTTCAAGCAACTGCTGATCCGCCCCTGGAAACCTTTGCCCATGCTGCGCCTCTGATCCTCCGGCTATCCGGCCCGCGGCTAAAGGCTGGAGCGCGTAAACTGCATCCATTACTGGCAATACCGGCCGCGAATCAAGCGGCTGCAACCACCGAGAACAGCTATGTCGCCCCCCCCTAAGACCCTGCCGCCCCTGAGCGCTGAGGCTGAAACACAGCCGCTACCCCCGGACACCGTTGGACTCAACGCCGATGCCAACCCAGTGCTTTCGGTATTCGACTTCGACGGAACCCTCACTCGCCACGACAGTTTTGTGCCCTTTCTGAAGTTTGCCTTCGGGCAACGCGGGTTCAACCAACGGATACTCAAGCTGGCGCTACCCAGTCTGGGTTACCTGACTCGTCGCGTTGACCGCGACCGACTCAAGGCGCAATTGATCAGCACCTTTCTCAAGGGCATCGAGGCGGCGTGGCTCCAGCAACAGGCCGAAGCCTTCTGCCTGAAATCCTGGACCCGACTGATGCGCCCGAGTGGGCTGCAAGCCGTAGCCGGGGAACTGCGTTCCGGAGCGCTGGTGACCCTGTGCTCGGCGTCGCCGGCCCTGGTGCTGCAGCCTTTCGCCACACGCTTGGGCATCAGCCTGATCGGAACCGAACTGGAGGTGGTCGATGGCGTGCTGACCGGCCGCATCGCCGGCCACAATTGCCGTTGCGAAAACAAGGTACTGCGCCTGGAAAGTGTCTACGGCCCATTGAACCAATATCGACTCAGGGCCTGGGGCGATACCCGGGGTGACCGCGAACTCCTGGCGGCGGCACAGGACGCGCACTGGCGACACTTCCACCCGGCCTGGCGCCGCGGGCTTGGCGCTCGCTGACACCCGCCGCCCCCCTACACAACACCCGACCAACGGCAAACGGCCAGGAAAAAGATTCGCTATACCCAACAGCAGGCGCCCCTGCGGCCATGAGCCGGAGGGCGCCCGCGACGTCAAGCAGCCTGGAGACAAGAGCGGCCTCGCAGACCAAGGAAAAACAGCCGCCCACACAAGGAGAGGGCCTGCCACGATGAAAACCAATGGCTATCTGCTGCGTACGCTGGCCGTGTTGCTCGCGACCGGCGCACCCGCCGCCCTACTTCTGAGTCACCCCACCCCTCCCTCGTACCTGACAGTTGCACCTGCATTCGATTGGCCACGCCTGGGCGCCTGGGCCAGTTGCCTGGCCGGCCTGTTCGTCTTGTTCGTCCTCGCCGGTCTGCGAATTCGCGGACGGGTACTTGGGGTGCTGATTGACGAGCGCAACCGGTATTCGCTGTCACGCCTGCAAATGACCCTGTGGACACTGCTGGTACTGGCCACTCTGTATACGGTGTACATCGGCAACATTGTCCGGGGAAACGCCACTACGGCGCTGATGGTGGACCTGGACTACAACCTGATCGCGTTGATGGGCTTCAGCCTGGCCAGCTTCGTCACAGCCCCCATGGCCTTGAACCGCAAGGCCGAGCAGCCTGCAGACACCAACGCTCTGGCAACCACCGGCCAGCAGTTGCTCGACAGCCAGAGCCTGGTCGCCCTGCCGTCAGCCAAAGGCCAGGTACTGATGAAGAGTGACCCGAAGGATGCGCGATTGGCCGACCTGATTCGCGGCGAGGACGTGACCAATGGCGTCATCGTCGACCTGCCACGCCTGCAGATGCTGCTGATCACCATGGTGGTGGTGTTTGTCTATGGCGCCGCCGTCGGCCATAGCCTGGGCTCAGGCAGTTGGGTGCTGGAGGTGTTGCCGAAACTGCATAACACACTGCTGTTGCTGGCCCTGATCAGCCACAGCGGCTACGTGGTAGGCAAATTGATCCCCAGTAACCTCAATCCTTCCGTCCTTCTCCCGGGGCCCACCGTCCAGAGCGAGCCGCCCGGCAGCGCAGCCGCTCCACGGAGCCAGCCCCAAACCGGACTCACTCCACCATAGCCATCAGTCGCTGACGCATGCCGACGCTGGCAGCAGGTCCCGCCTGTACCGTGCACGCCTGCAACGGCACCAGATGACCATCGGCAACATCCACCATCACTGGCTGCACAGGTCGTCCGCTCTCACGCTCGACCAGTTGCACGCTTTCGCCCTCGGGCGCGTAGTGGCGATTGCCCCAAGCTACAAAGGCCATGAGTACGACACGGAAATCCTCGCCCTTGGCTGTAGGCACATATTGATAGCGCAAGGGGCGCTCGCTGTAGGCCTGGCGCTCCAACAGCCCCGCCTCCACCAGTGAGTTCAAGCGTCGGGTCAGCATGTTCGGGGCGATCTCCAGGCTGCGGGAGAATTCGTCGAAGCGCCTCAGGCCATGCAGCGCGTCGCGCATGATCAAGATGCTCCACCATTCGCCGACCCGCTCCAGGCTGCAGGCAATGGGACATTCAGCGTCGATCAGACTTTTTCGTTGCATGGCTGGCTCCTGCGATGCACCTCAGTATTTGTGGATTCGGATGTTACTTTCATGATGATAGTATCGTCCACGTTTCGTTGTTCCCCACGCAAACCAACTAAGGAGCAGGACCCGCATGAGTAAACGCATCGTAGTCACCGGTATGGGCGCAATCACTCCACTGGGTTGTGGGGTCGAGCAGGTCTGGCAGCGCCTGCTGGCGGGACAATCCGGAATCCGTCAATTGCCGCAAGAGTTTATCCAGGATCTGCCCACCACCATTGGCGGCCAGGTGCCAGACGCGCTCGAGGATCCCCAGGCCGGCTTCGACCCGGATCGGCTGCTGGCCCCCAAGGAACAGCGCAAGATGGACCGTTTCATCCTCTTCGCCCTGGCGGCGGCCGAAGAAGCCCTGGCCCAGGCCAACTGGAAACCCGATAGTCCCCAGGCCCAGGAACGTACAGCCACCATCATTGCCTCTGGTGTAGGCGGCTTCCCGGCCATCGCCGATGCCGTGCGAACCACCGACAGCAAGGGCCCGCGGCGCCTGTCGCCGTTCACCATTCCGTCATTCCTGAGCAATATGGCGGCAGGTCACGTTTCGATCCGCCACGGCCTCAAGGGACCATTGGGAGCGCCAGTCACTGCCTGTGCTGCCGGAGTCCAGGCCATTGGCGACGCCGCGCGGATGATCCGCGCCGGTGAAATCGACATCGCCGTCTGTGGTGGAGCTGAGGCGGCGATCCATCGGGTCAGCCTGGGAGGCTTCGCCGCAGCCCGCGCGCTGTCCAGCGAGTACAACGACACCCCGGAACGGGCTTCACGCCCCTTCGATCAGGCACGGGATGGCTTTGTCATGGGTGAAGGCGCCGGGCTGCTGGTCATCGAAGAGCTGGAACATGCCCTGGCTCGGGGCGCACAGCCCATCGCGGAGCTGGTGGGCTATGGCACCAGCGCCGACGCCTACCACATGACCGCGGGGCCGGAAGATGGCGACGGCGCCCGGCGTGCCATGCAGCAAGCCTTGCGCCAGGCCGGCGTGCAAGCCTCTCAGGTCCAGCACCTGAATGCCCATGCCACCTCCACGCCAGTGGGCGACAAGGGCGAACTGGCTGCCATCAGGACTGTATTCGGCACCGGCAGCGGCCTGGCCATCAGCGCCACCAAGTCCGCCACCGGGCATCTGCTGGGTGCCGCCGGCGGCATCGAGGCGATCTTTGCCATCCTCGCCCTGCGTGACCAGATCGCGCCCGCAACCCTCAATCTGGACAACCCGGACAGCACCGCCGAGGGCCTTGACCTGGTGCGCAACCAGGCACGCAAAATGGCCATGGAATACGCACTGTCCAATGGTTTCGGCTTTGGTGGGGTCAATGCCAGCGTGCTGTTCAAGCGCTGGCAATAACGCTTCGAGAAGACGGACTCGATGTTGAGATTTCAGCCACGACAGGCTGAAACCTCAACAGGCCCGCCAATCAGTTGAGGACGTCATTGAGCACTTCGTAGATGATCCCGCTGGCGATAGCCACTAGAATCAGGTCGGTTCCGGCCTGCCGCCATTCATAACCGTCATAGCGAGGAAGCTGCCCCAACAGCCGGTGGTCCAGCTTCTTGGCAATTCCCGGGGGCAGAGGTTTGCCCCGAGCCAGGTTTTTCTGAATGCCTGGAGGCAGCGCCGGTCCCGGGCTCCAGTAGTCACGGTGCCCACCCAATATGCCCAGGACACTGCCGCGATCGACACTGGGGCCATGACTCCAGTCATCGGCGTCTGACTTCTTCCCCTTGCCATGCCCCCCCTGGTCACCCTGAGAACTGTGTTTGGAATGCCCCTGCCCCTTGCCATTTCCGGGGTCGGCCAACGCCAGAGGGGAAGCGCCAGCCAAGAGCACGCCGGCAAGAACAGCGATCAACGAGCGAGACTTGAGCATGTCGGTTCTCTTTGGGAAGCCAAGGTCACACTTAACTGTAGACGCTCGTCTCTGTCAGTGATCGAAGGTCAGACACACAGAGGCCGCCATGAGTGAGCGGCAGGTCATCGGCCAGCTCAAGATCAAAGCGTGCAGCTGTACTGATACTCGAAGGGAAACATCAGCGTATCCACCACGCCGGAGAATGGAGCATCCAACGCGAGAAAAGGCCAGAGCACACCGTTGTTCTCCTTAGCCAATGCCCAATCCATGCGCACGCCGATATAGGGGCAACTCATGGGAGTAGTGCGAGTCATCAGGGCCGTGCATCCACTCAAGACAAAGCTCAACACCAGCAACAACAGACTTCGCAACACATAACTTCCTTATTACGTTCAGGACATGAGCGCTATGGACTCGGCAGCCGAGCCCAGGACGGCGGTTCCTGGCTATCAGGCCTTGTAGTCGCAATGAATCTGCAGGCTTTCCGTGTGATTGCGATGAATCTCGAAACCGTGACGCTTCAACAGGTTCTTGACCTCATCAACGACAGCCGAGTACCGCCCTTGCAACTGTTGCTGGCGCGCCGGCGGGGTAAACACCCCCAGTGGCAAAAAGCGCAGGCGCTTGCCATTGAAGACAATGGACACATCGATATGAGTGCCATCCACATCATGGCCATTGGAACCGAAGATATCCTCCAGCTCCTCTTTACGCCCTGGATAACACAGGCAGAACAACCTGATCCCCAGCCAGCGTGACAGCGTCCTGAAAAACCCCAGGTAACTGCTCTTGCGCTCGTAGCCCCGGGTTACCAGCAACTGCACCGAACGCGGCAGGCTGGACTGGACCTTGAGCAGTTGCACAAAGACTTCGCGCTCCATCAACACCTTTGCGGACGGCCAGCGCGGCCCTACCCTCAAGCCCTGGTTGTCGCCCTTTTTCAATATCAGCATGCAGATTGCCTCTGGTGCTTTTTTCGCGGGCAGCAATGGTACACAGGGCTGCCACAGGCGTGCTGAAAATTCAGAAGCGCAAACGCCTATCAGCCCGCGACACCGCCCATCTTCTCCCGATGACAGCGCACCTGCCGTTTAGTTAAAATAATCATGGCTCATAGCCACTACTCATAAGCACAGTGACCATAGGGGCTGTATGTACGACTTAACGAATCTGGTCATTGTCGATAACCGCTTTGGATTGAATGTCCTGCAAGTCACCGCAGACCTGGTGGCCGGCGCCCTGGATGAACTCCTGGCCAATTGCGCAGACGGCGCCAACATCACCCAAAAGCTGGATTACTCCATTCTGACGATCTATCAGGACAAACTCGCCGCGGCCATTCGCGACGTGGGCCTTCCACCCCTTTCCCTACCCTCTCCAGCCGATAGCCTTTGCTGAATAGTGCAACTTGCCACCCCGTGGCAAGTTGAGCCCGGGGCCGAATCACCGCCAATGGCCAAACTTGCATCGTCCCTAGTGAAGCACGCGCAACATCGTTCACCTGGAACCTTTTCCGTCAATGAGGATCAGTGCTGGACATTTCCCTATCAAACAGTGAGCGAGTGCCAGCATGGCCCTGAGAAAAACCGTCCTCTACATTGCATTGGTGTCCGTCGGCTTCTTTGCCGGGTACGCGGCAAAACCAACAAGTGGACTACAGGTCACGGCGGGGCAACTGATAAGTTGCGGCAAAAGCACCATGCCAACTATTGAGATGTGATTGCCAGGCAACGCAGCACTCAGTGACACAACGCCCAATACTCAGCAATACCGCGTCTTTCCAGAACCACAGTTTCCAGCATCAGGCCGCCGGAAACGAAAAAGCCCGGCAAGAGAACCGGGCCATAAGCAATCGTGAAGACTCATTTGGAGGACATGAACAACCAAGCGACCACAGCTGCGCCGGCCGCCATGTAGGTACCGACCGTCTTGGTCTTCTCCCAACCATCCTTCTCGGCCCAGGACTTGCCTGGCTCAGGCGAACCTTGCGGTTCTTTGTGCTTGGTCTGCTTAGGTGTGATCGAAGCAACAAGCTGCTTCAGATAAGCGACTACTTGCACCCCGCCCTTGCTGAAGTCTTCAAGATCCACCTCGACAACACGCTCATGAACCGCCTTGTTGCGCACGCTCGCAATCCAGCGGATCTTTTTCGCCATTGGCGGGCTGATCATTCCCTCAATGGAACTCAGTTTTTCATGCAGACCTCGGCCTGATGCCCCCAGCTGCAGGAGCAACGATTCGACCTCTGTCGAGATATCCAGTATCTGGCCCCGCATCCCGCTCTCCCTTTTCAGTGGCGGCACTTTAACACCGCACCTGTGCATGCCCAAGGTTCTGATCATGCAGACGACCGCCACTCACAGGTTTCGTTGACCCGATCGATAACGGCAATGCGCCATTAGCACATCCGCCCTAATCGACCGCTACTGCCGGCCAGACCTATATTCCTTCTTCTGGACGGTCCCATGCGGCCACGGACAAGCCCCATCAAGGAAGGAAATATCATGGCGATTCCATTCCCCCGCGCCAGATGGTTGCCGCTATCACTCATCCTGCTGTGTACCAGCGGCACGGCACTCGCCACGCCTCAAGGTGAATACTGGATCGTCTACGGCAAGGGCGAGCGTTACCACAACGAGGTATTCGTCGCCGATGCCGCCGGCATCCTGCAAAAGCCCCAGGGGGTGCAGTCGGCCATGATCATGCAGATCTTCGAAGACCCGGCGATGCCCGTGCTGGCGGCCTACGAGATCCAGTACAAGTGCAAGGAGCGCAAAGTGCGCTTCGACAGCGCCCGCGCCATGCGCCGCTTCGACCACGCCATGAAGGACGTGACCACTGCCCAGGGCTGGATCGCCCCGAAAGACTACTGGCTGCAGCGCACCTTCGCCTTCGTCTGCGCAGCAGGCAACCGCGAGAACAACCAGATGCTGCCAATGGGCAAAATGGCCGCCGGCCGCATGGTCGAGACCGTCCAGGCCATGTTCCAGCAACTGTACGGCATCCAGGCCAACAGCGAGGCCGTGCAGAGTCTGGACGCAATGCTCGGCAACAGCGCGCAATGAAGGAGGCCGTCATGACCCGGCACCTACTTGCCCTCGGCCTGCTGTTGCCTTTGCTGAGCGGCTGCATTCCCACCCTCCCGGAATACAGGGCCGGCCAGCAATGGAAGGGACGCGATGCCAAGGAAGCCATCGACTTCTTCGGCCCGCCCGGACGCATGCAGCCCTCGCCCGACCGCAGCGAGGTGCAAATGCAGTGGTACCGCGACACTTCCTACGTGAAAAAGGAAGTGGTCGGCAGCTCCAGCGAGATGCAGGGCGGCGTGATGGTCCACACCAACTACTGGGACGATGTCACTCACACGAGCGGCTGCACCCTCTCCATGACTGTCGACAAGGCCAGACAGATCAAGGACTTCTCCATTCGTGGCCGCTGCACGGGCGTGGCCTTGGCGCCTTAGTGGCTGGCCCGACATAGATAGTTCAAGGACTGATACATGAGACTGTTCCGACTGCGTTTTGCCCTTCCCACGGCGTTGCTTCTCTCCCTATGTCTCTGCGGCTGCGTCTCCGATCTCGATTCGGGTGCCTACGGCAGCATGGACGATCCGCGCTACGCACAGCTGTTGGACCAAGTGGACGCAGCACTCAAGGCAAACATGGCGGTAGTGCTGGTGGCGGACGTGATGCCGCACAAGTCGCTGAGCGATGCGCTAACCATGACGCAATGGACGCCAACGGTGATCTGGGAATACGAGAAAGATCCGAAGGTGACCTTCGGCCGCAAGTTCCAGACCAACGCGCTGCAGAGACCGCCTGGCGAAACCTACCTGTTCAAGGCCTTCGAGGTGCATATCCTGCCACCCGGCAAATACTTGCTGACCGGCGGCGATGACTACCAGCTCCGCGGTTTGCTTGACCAGGTCGACGCCCGCAGCGGTCCACCCGGTTCGGGCCGTGGCGCCAACGGGACCGCCTACCTGTCCCCTGAACTGTATCGCGAGTACTACAGGGAAGAGGTCTGGAAGGACGCTACCTATGGCAGCGAGACCAAGACCGAGCGTGTCTGTACCGCTGTAGTCAGGGCCTCGGGTGCCTGCGTGAGCTGGGGTGAACAGCAATATACCCAAACGACGGCGGGCTCCCCGGCCGGTTATTACCAACAGACCGACTCTCGCGACATTCCCGCGATCAAGGTCCAGGCGCGCCTGCCGGTCGACAAGGCGCTCGCCAGTTTCACCATCCAGGGCGGGCAATTGCTGCTGGCCCCGCGCATGCATCTAAAGACCCCTGGCTACAAGTACCAGAAGTCGAAGTGCCGAGCGATCGATCCGAAAAAAATCGAGTGTCCGCTCGACAACCTGACCGTCTACACCTGGCCGGCACCCATGAGCTTTTCGCAGCACCTCATCGAGCAGCGCAACCTGAGCGAGAAGCACCGGCAACTGCTGTCCAAGCTCCAGCCCATGCAGATCACGCCGCTGGGCAAACAAGGCATGGAAGATCCCATCTGGGGGGTGCCGTTGTCGCTGTCCAAGTAAGGCAAGTCCGGGGGTATGCGGGGCAGGATTTTGATTGCGGAACTGATTTCTTAGGGGCTTCCAATGCTCAAAAGGGGTCAGTCATGAACGGCTGCTTTCAGGTCCGGCGATTCGTTGAGCTGAACTTCAATTGCTTGAAGCTCTTTCATTTGCGTCTTCAACTTGACGATTTTCTCTTCCAGCCGCACGGCGCTGGGCTCGGAGACTGTTGGTTCTTGCCGATCGGCAGCATCAAGTGCCGTCAGGTAACGGTTGATGCTCGATTCAATTTCTTCCATTCGCCGATTCAGTTTGGCGCTGGTGAAATTGCGTTGAGCCTCTCGCTCCAGACGCCGGGGTTCTCGACAATGTTTTGTTCACGATTTCAGGCCAAGAATAGATCCCACACTTGACCTACTCCGGATCGTGACAACAGACGCATAGCTTGTTTCCTTCAGGGTCTCGAAAATACGCCCCATAAAAATTCGGGTGGTATTCGGGTCGCAAGCCCGGAGCGCCTTCACATGTTCCATCCAATGCCAACGCCAGGGCATGGGCGTTGTCTACGCGCTGTCGATTAGGTGCCAGCAGAGCAATCATTTGCCCATTGCCTAGCGCCGCAGACTCGCCGTCGAACGGCTTGCCCACCACGAAAAGAGGGCGTGCAGTGTCGGGGTGTTTCCAGCCCGCCCATGGGCGTTCAAGGTCTGTGAACTTGAGATCAAGTCCGAGCACCTGCATGACCCCTTGGTAAAACACAAGTGCTCGATTGAAGTCATTCACTCCGATGAATACATGTGAAATCATTTTTTTGTCCTAATAAGAGGAAACCGTCTCGCACCATACCAAGAGTTTCCAGGCTGTTTTCAACTCCTCTCCTGAAACATGCTCCGCCGGTCTTGGAAGCGGTTTTTACATACTCTGGGCCAGTAGCGGTCACCGCATAAACTCCGCGCTCGCGAACCGGTAAACCGGAACGCCTGCGTTGTCCACGCTCCTGAAAAAAGACTCAGTTGCCCAAGCACTTTAACAACAGGGCCAACACCCAGTCTTCTTGCAACGCCAATGCCGCGCTGATCTCCTCGCATCTCCCATTCAGAGACAGCAGGTCGCCAGCCAGTACTTCTCCACTGGACATGCACATATCCAAAGCAATACTAAAAACTCCGCAACTTACCTGCTTGCTCTCAAAAACAAGCTCAACCTCTTTAGGGAAGATCGTCACGTAGACGAAGAGTATTTCATCCGCGTATGTGTAGTGGCCATGATTCCTTTTGAGTAAAACACTCTGGCTTTTCGAAGCCTTCTCATAAACATTATCTAGAAACCTTTGAAGGATGAACAAAAGCTCTGGCTTTTCAGTGCTCATTGGATTCCCTTGCGAGCAATAGACTTCAACGCGCCATTCTAACCAACATCGACGTTGCCCGAGCTGCACGATACGCAGGGGCGATTCAGTTTGGCGTATGGATTACTCCATTTTTGCCCCACAACCTCACCTCCCTAGCCAACAACCAGTTCGCCAAATGCAACCAGGGTCGCGAAAATAGAGATTCGAACCCCTTCCCGAATCTGCTCAGGCCGCTTTAGGCCGATTGCTGCTGCGCGATGAGAGTAAAAGCTGGAGCTGTATAATGATTGATAGCCTGGAGGTTCAAGAGTTTGATTGCCTTGAAGAGGCGTTACTTGAAGCGAGCGTGTCTTTCGGCGAAATGACACGTCAGTACGCTCGCTATTTGCTCAGTCTGATTGACGGTGGTGTACTTGCTACCATTTCTGATTCTAAGTTGAAGGTGCTGATTCCATATATCGAAGATAGTATCCTGCGAGAGCGTATAGAAAGCGATGGAGATCTCCGGAGAAAGCTTGCACTAGAACTCTGGGCGGTAAAGAAACAGCACCGTCAATCAGATGAAAACTTTGCGTTTCTCATACGCTGTGTTCTTTTTTGCTTTGAAACTGAAGAGCGCTGGATAGAGGCAGGCACAGGTGACACAACACCTATCTATCTTTACTTTCTGATTCTAAAAAAAATTGCCCGACATAAGACAAGGCTTTATTAAAAGCTTTCAAGATTTTATTGCAGCCAAGAGGAAACATACGTTCAAAGAATAGATCGGCCAGGCTGGGCATCTCCAGGCACACATCGGCGGTGCTGCGCTGAAACGCAGCCAGGCGGAACTGATAGCGGCTAACGTCGCCGCGGGTGATGGTGACGGAGCCAAGAGCTTTGCCGCTCGTGGCTTGGCCCGGCCTACCGAGGCTGCACCAAAAGTTTGCCTTCGATACTTGGCTGATGACCCTCCTGAGCTGGACATTCCCCTTCCCTCCCTTGATAGAAAACTCCACTCAAAGATCATAATTGAAAGGAACTACGCGGCCTCTCGACAAACCTCCAGAACACCGTCAATCCAAGCCATGCAGGCCTTCCAGAGCTGACGAGTCCTCTCTTCGCCGAACTTCATTTTCTTGCCGACTTGCACCAGAAAGGTGTCTTGGCTGGTGTGGTACCGCATCAAGGGGCAGAACGATACAGCGCTGATCATTCTGAATGTAGTCGGCTTCATCGAGGCTTGAGCGCTTGACTGGTTCGTGCTCGTGCTCGTGCTCGTGCTCGGCAAAACGATGATTTACTCGAACTCGCCGGGATGTTCGCCATTACTCGCGGTATATCTTAAAATGGCCGGCTGCCGACAAACCGTAATGACCATAGCCATGGCGGGCTTCCATCCTTTACAAATAAGTGTGGTTAAGATGAACAAGCCTTTCATTTCGCTGTGCCCTGAAATTACTCGGGCGCACGCGCTGACGTTGATGGATTGGTTGGAGGATGAGCGCGTTACCTGCTATCTGAGCGATTCACGCGATGTCTCTCGCTCCATCGAGCAAGTCATCGATCGAACTCAATTGCCGATCCTGACCCATCTGTTCAACCGGGGCGGCCGATTCTTCATGGCCTATGACCGGCATGACGCGCCGGTGGGCTTTGTCCGTCTGATCAAGACCGGCTCCAATTGCGAGATAGTTCTGGTCATCGGAGACAGCGACAAATGGGGCCGAAACCTTGGCGCTCGCACCATCCGCGAAGGCATGAAACTGGCCTTCCTCGACATGCGGGCCGAGAAGCTCATCGCCAAGATTCACCCGGATAACACGCGCTCGCTGAAAGCCTTTCAGCGCAGCGGCTTTCTGCTTGAAAGCGAAACGCCGACATTGACATCATTTTCCATGACGGCGGGGCGCTATCTCCAGTTATTGCGCGAAGGTACCCTTGCCGACTCCACTGAGATCTACATCACCGAAATCGACAAGGCCAGGCTCGAGAGCCTGATCGCGCTCGAACAAGGCCCGGCCGTTTTTGAACTCGAACATGAGCTTGAGCGAGCCATTGTCGTCAAGCCGCAGCAGGTGGCGCGCAATGTCGTCACGATGAACTCCAGGGCCCTGCTGCAACTGGACGACGAAGAGATCGAAGTAGCCTTGGTCTACCCGGAAGACGCGGACAGCAACGCAGGGAAGCATTCCGTGTATTCCGATATAGGCGCCGCCATCCTTGGCTATCAGGAGGGGGACACCATCGACTGGCGGATTTCTGATCGGACCCGCCGTATTGAGATCAGGAAAGTGCTTTACCAGCCGGAGGCTGCGGGCGATTTCCACCTATAATTGCGCCTTTCGCTCGGTGTTCACCCATCAGAGGCGAGGACTCCCCAACCCAAAGGACGGCGCCTCGCGTTCTGTGCCTGAGCGGCTCGTTGTAGGGTCAAGGGTGGGCGCGGAGCCCGTTGCGAAAGCAGGAGTCGGCAGAACGGATCTAGCCGACTCCTACGACAATTTGAGTTCTCTAAATCGACGGATTCCCGTAATCCCCCAACCCAAATCAAATTGCCACCACCGGTCACGGAGGGCGGCGCCTGCAGCATTGAAGTGCAAATAGGAAACTGACTAATTTATTGCTTGCGGCCTCCTCCCAACACCGAAAGCACCGCCGCCGACAGTGATCACAATGCGACCTTTCTTCGTTTTTTTTGGGGGGCTGAATAAGGGTCGCAGGCATCTGGCTCTGCCGGCACCAGCCAAGCCACAAACTCTCATGCCTTCAGGGCCTTTGCATGTGTCGAGATGTTTGCGTAAGCGCTTAAAATTCTCGACCTAGGCGATGCAAGCCGGTTTCTCGGACACTCTAAACAGGAGACTACGAAGAAGATTTACGTTCGCGTCCGAGACATCGCGAGCCCGACGAAATAGGAAAGTTTTGGTACGCCAGCACTTTCAAGCGGGCAATAAAAAACCCCGTAGACGTTAATCTACGGGGTTTTCAAGGGTGGAGGCCGAGGTCGGAATCGAACCGGCGTAGGCGGATTTGCAATCCGCTGCATAACCATTTTGCTACTCGGCCCCAAATGTCCAATGCCTGAATGACAACACTGAACACATACAAACTAGAACGGTTTTCGAGATCAACCTCATCTCGCAACTCTTTGATTTCTAAAGAGTTTTTCCGTTTCCTCGCTGAGGAATGGTCGCAATTATGGACATGTTTTCCATTCCTGGCAACTCCTATTCGATATTTTTTCTGCCGGGCTGTTTCTACAGGTTTCCGGGTGGGCCAATACGCCTCGAAGTCACCGACGGGGCTGGATGATTGCATAAATCAAGTCCGATAGCTCGCCCTTGCCTGTTCCTCGCTCACCTACCCGATAGGGTTATGGCGTGTGTGCGGCCGCTCGCGGACAGTAGCGCCAACGGCTCGACCCGGGCTCCTCCCATCAGGCTCAAGGCGGAATTCCAGCATGCGTACAGCATTCCCTGCGGTGTTTGGCGTGGTTCTGATAGTGGCGGCAGCCTGGGTGCAGGCCGAGGAGCCCGCAAGCAAGACGCTACGGCTGTACAACTGGTCGGACTATATCGGCGAGAACACCCTCGCCGGCTTCGAGAAGGCCAGCGGCATCAAGGTGATCTACGACACCTTCGATTCCTATGAAACCGTACAGGGCAAGTTGCTGCCCGGGCGCTCCGGCTACGATCTGGTGGTACTCAACGCGGCGCTGGTACCGCCCTTGATCAAGGCGCGGGTGTTCCAGCCGTTGAACAAGCAGTGGTTGCCCAGTTGGCAGAATCTCGATCCCCAGGTGCTGACAAGCCTGGAGAACTACGACGCCGGGGTGCAGTACTCGGCGCCCTATACCTGGGGCAGCAATGGAGTGACCTATAACGTCGACAAGATCCGTGAGCGGATGCCGGACGCGCCCATCGGCTCCCTGGCAATGCTGTTCGATCCCAAGGTGGTGTCGCGCTTTTCTGATTGCGGAGTGACGCTGCAGGACTCGCCTACGGACATTCTGCCGCTGGTGCTGGCCTGGCTGGGGCGCAATCCCAACAGCGCCGAGCCCGCAGACCTCAAGGCCGCGCAAGATGCCTTGATGGCCATACGGCCCTATATCCGCAAGTTCGACTCCACCAGCTACCTCAATGGCCTGGCCAATGGCGACCTGTGCCTGAGTGCGACCTGGTCCGGCGATTACGCCACCGCCCAGGCCCGGGCCAATGAAGCGGGGGCACCGGTCAAGCTCGACTATTTCATTCCCAAAGAAGGTTCGCTGATCTGGTTCGACAACTTCTACATTCCCGCCGATGCACCGAATGTGGCCAATGCCCATGCCTTTATCGAGTACCTGTTGCAGCCGCAGGTGATGGCCGAGGTCAGCGACTACATCCGCTATGCCAATGCCAACCTCAAGGCCATCCCGCTGCTCGCTACCGAGGTGCGTGACAACCCGGCGATCTACCCCGATGCCCAGACCCGGGAGCGACTGTTCACCCAGAAGATCCAGTCCCCCGCCAGCACCCGCCTGATCACCCGCACCTGGAACATGGTGAAGATCGGCAAGTGATCCATGCCTACCCATTCCACGGACGTTGCGTCCAATGGTTCAACCCGAGGTGAAGCCCATGGCCATCCAACCCGAAGCCTTTTTTCAACAGTTCGACGACCCACAACTGGTGGCCGCCGACAAGGCCCATTACATGCACGGCTTTCATATGTTCGACGAGCACCGCGAGCAGGGCTCGCTGAACATCGCTGCCGGTGACGGTGCCTATATCTATGACACCGCCGGCCGGCGCTACCTGGATGCGGTCGGCGGCATGTGGTGCACCAACATCGGCCTGGGCCGTGAGGAAATGGCTGAAGCGATTGCCGATCAGGTACGGCAGTTGGCCTATTCCAATCCGTTCTGCGACATGGCCAACGTCAGCGCCATCCAGCTCTGTGAAAAACTCGCCAGCCTGGCACCGGGGGACCTGGACCACGTGTTCCTGACCACTGGCGGCTCCACTGCGGTGGACACCGCCTACCGCCTGGTGCAGTTCTATCAGAACAGTCGTGGCAAACATGAGAAGAAGCATGTGATCTCGCGGATCAATGCGTACCACGGCTCGACCTTCCTGACCATGTCCATCGGCAACAAGGCCGCCGACCGCGCTCCCGAATTCGACTTCATGAGCGACCTGTTTCACCACATCTCCTGCCCCAACTACTACCGCGCCCCGGCCGGTATGAGCGAGGCGGATTTCCTCGATTTCCTGGTGGCCGAGTTCGAGGACAAGATCCTCACCATCGGCCCGGACAAGGTGGCCGCCTTCTTCGCCGAACCCATCATGGGCTCAGGCGGAGTGATCATTCCGCCCGAGGGTTATCACCGGCGCATGTGGGAAATCTGCCAGCGCTACGACCTGCTGTATGTCGCCGATGAGGTGGTGACCTCGTTCGGTCGCCTGGGCACCTTTTTCGCCTCCCAGGACGTGTTCGGCATGCAGCCGGACATCATCACCACCGCCAAGGGCCTGACTTCGGGCTACCTGCCCCTGGGGGCCTGCATTTTCTCCGAACGCATCTGGCAGGTGATCGGCGAGCCGGGCAAGGGCCGTTGCTTCACCCACGGTTTCACCTACAGTGGGCACCCGGTCAGTTGCGTCGCGGCGCTGAAGAACATCGAGATCATCGAGCGGGAAAACCTGCTGGCCCATGTCGAAGAGGTGGGGGTCTACATGGAGCAACGCCTGCAGACCCTGGCGCAGTTGCCCCTGGTCGGCAATGTACGCTGCAAGCGGCTGATGGCCTGCGTCGAGTTCGTCGCCGACAAGCACAGCAAGAGCCTGTTGCCGGAGGCCCTGAACATTGCCGAACGCATCCACCTGCGAGCCCAGGCCAAGGGCTTGCTGGTGCGCCCCATCGGCCATCTCAACGTCATGTCGCCACCGTTGATCATCACCCGTGCGCAGATCGACGAAATCGTCGATACCTTGCGCGAATGCATCCTCGAGGCTGCAGCCGAGCTGCGCCGTGACGGCCAGTACCTGGGTTGATGAATCGACAACGGGCACCGACAGCACTGCGAATCGGGGTCTTACCCGGCCTGCGCCCGGCAGTTAAACTGCCGGGCATGAGCGCATCTGCCAATCCCCCCAACGCCCCCCTCTCCCTCCATGCCCTGCAGGCCTGGCATGCCGGCTTGGCCAAGGCATTCGACAGCGTGGACGATGAGGCCTTCCTCAGCCATCTGGCGGCAGCGCTGAATGCCCTGACCCCCATCGAATCCATGATGATCAGCCTGGAACGCAAAGGCTTGCCACCCCAGTTGCTGCATGAGCAAGGCATTGTCGGCGCGTACCGCGACGAGATCATCAACCGCTATTTCTCCCGCGGCTACCTGCTCGATCCCTTTTGCCTGGCGGTGGAAAACGGTCTGGCGGAAGGTTTCTACCACCTCTCGGAAATCGCCCCGGACGACTTTTTCGCCAGCGAGTACTACAAGACCTACTACCTCAAGACCGGGGGCGCCGAAGACAGTTACTACATCGTCGACCTCGACCCACACAGCAAGATTTCCCTGTGCATGTTCCAGGGCTTGAGTGGTGCACGCTTCGCCAGCGAACCCTTGGCGCTACTGCGGGCGGTGGAGCCGCTGGTGCGCGAACTGATCCGTCGTTTCGGCACTGCCGGCGGCCTGCAGCAACTGGTGCGGCACGCGACTCAGGGCTCGCTGCCGGCCCAGGCACCGGCCGACCTCAACCAACAGATCGAAGCCGCCTTCATGAGCTTCGGCACTCCGCTACTGACGGTGCGTGAACGGGAGATCGCCCACCTGATCCTGCGCGGTCACTCGGTGAAATCCACGGCCAAGGTGTTGGAAATCTCTCCGGAAACCGTGCGCATGCACCGTAAGAATCTCTATACCAAGCTGGCCATCAGTTCTCAGGCGGAGCTGTTTTCGTTGTTTATCGACTGGCTGACCCAGCGCCCTCAAGCCCCCGCCCATTGAGCCGACGGGTGTGTCCAGCTCGCCGCCGCACCAACGCCGTCAGATCCCGTCAATCGGACCAGGGCCTGCACAGCTTGTGCAGGCCCTTTTTTCCTCAGTGCATCAGTGAGGCGTTCAACGGGCCGCCCAGGCGTTGAAGCGCTGCTCCAGCTCCTCGCCATGGTCGACCCAGAACGCCGCATCCACCGCCCGCGCGCCTTGCAGGTTGGCCTCGTAGGTCGGCAGTTGCTGCTGCACCGCCTCAGGCAACAGGGGCAGTGCCTGACGATGCACCGGTCCATAGGGAATGTTCTGCGAGAACACCTTCTGCGCCTGGGGCTGGCTGGCGAACAGGATGAAATCTTCGGCCAGGGCCTTGTTCGGCGAGCCTTTGACTACCGCCCAGTACTCCGGATCGTACAGGCTCTGGGGCCAGAGGATACTCAACTGCATGCCCTCCTTCTGGGCCATGGCAATGCGTCCGTTGTAGGCCGCGCTCATGACCACGTCACCGGCCACCAGCCATTGCGGAGGTTGCGCCCCGGCTTCCCACCACTGGATGTAGGGCTTGATCTGATCCAGCTTGGCGAAGGCCCGGGCCACGCCTTGCGGGGTGTTGAGCACCTGATACAACTGGGCCGGCGCCACACCGTCCGCCAGCAGGGCGATTTCCAGGGTGTACTTGGCGCTCTTGCGCAAACCGCGCTTGCCGGGGAAGTCCTTGAGGTTCCAGAAGTCGGCCCAGGACCCGGGCGCCTTGGCCAGCTTCTGCGGGGCAAAGGCCATGACCATCGACCAGACGTAGGTGGCCACGCCGCACTCGCTCAGGGTGCCCGGGACGAACTGCGCCGGATCACCAAAGCGGGCCAGGTCCAAAGGTTCGAACAAGCCCTCGTCACAGCCGCGCAACAGCTCCGGGCTCTCCACTTCGACCACATCCCAGCTGGTCTTGCCGACATCGACCATGGCCTTGATCTTCGACAGTTCACCGTTGTACTCCCCCGCCACCACCCGGGCTGCCCCGCTCTGGTTGAAGGGTTGGAAGTAGGCTTTTTCCTGAGCCTGTTTGGTGGCTCCGCCAAAGGAAATGACGGTGAGGTTCTGCGGTTGGGCCCAAGCCCCGGTGCACAGCAGAACCCACGACAATGCAACGCCGCAACGCAAGGTGTTGGACATAAAACCCATCCTCAAGAAAGCCGGCTCGCCCGCACGAACCTGCACAGCAGGAGCCTGGAAGCGACCGTATTCACGGGCGGTACTGCACCAGGCACTACGAGTCTTGGTCAGCGGTGCAAGGCACCTGGCAGCAAAGGCCGGGTAGCCGGATCGTCACCGTTGCGGGCTCTTTGGCCCCGTTCGCTTGGAGTGTTTGCAACCGGTCCGGAGTGAGCGGACGCGGTCTTGCTCGAATGGCGGTTCATCGCTTGCTCCCTGTTGTTTTTGTAGGAAGAACAAATCGATCGGCAGTGCATCGCAACAACGTCCCGGGCAGTCGGGCAGGCGTATGCAGGGGTTTATTGTTTGCCCAACCCGAGGCATTGCGAAACGAGGTTTTTCTGAGGCACAGGCAAGGGAAAAGCTGCCTAGACGGCAGACTCGGCCCGAGATCGACGAAGGGAATGCGCACACCGAGCGGCGCGCCTGGACGGACAAGCAAGTCCGCCGGAGCAACAACAGAAACCCCGCCAGGGCATCACCCGGGCGGGGCGTTTTGACAACTCATGGGTCAAGGGCGCCGCAGCTCAATCCAGCACGACCAGCAACCCCGAGATCACCCCGATGCCCATCACCGCCGAGAGCAGCATGCTGCTGGACACCTCGATCTCGTAGGTCTTGTAGCGCGAGGCCAGGATAAAGACGTTCACCGCCACTGGCAGCGCCGCCATGATCACCGCGATCTTGACCAGGAAATCGCCGAGGCCGAACACATAGCGGGCGGACACGAACACCAGCACCGGCAACACCACCACCTTCAACAGGGCCAGGGCCAGGGAGTCGCCCTTGATCAGGTTCTGCTGGCGGTGCACGGCAAAGGCAGCACCCAGGGCCACCAGCGCCAAGGGGCCGGTGGCGTTGGTCATCTGCGTGGCGAAGATCTGCAGCGGACCGGGCAACCGCCACTGCAAGGCAATGCACAGCGCCGCCAGGGCCACCGCCAGAATCAGCGGGTTGCTGATGATCGACTTGCCGGTGGTCAGCAGCACACGGGCCAGATCCGGCTTGGCCCGGGCTTCGCGCGGCTCGGTGAGTTCCATGATCAGGGCGCCCCCCGCCAGGATCACCAGGTTGTCGGCCATGGTGATCATCAGCGTGGGCAGCGCCGCTTCATCGCCGAACGCCATGACCATCAAGGGCAACCCCATATACCCCACCACCCCGGAGATGGACGACAGCCCGCGCAGGCCGGCCACCCGCGCGTTGCCGCCCCAGATCAGCCGCCCGCCCACGGCGGCGATCATGAAGGTCACCAGGCAGGCCAGGTAATAGGCGCCGAGCAAGGCCCAATCCAGCTCGCCATGATCCCGGGTGCCGAGGGTCTTGATGAAGATGAAGCACGGCAGGAACAACCAGAACACCACCCCCACCAGGCCCTTGACCGTTTCCTTGCCGATCACCTCCAGCCGCACAATCCAGTAGCCGGCGAAAATCATCGCAAACAGCGGCATCACCACCGTAAAGACCTTATCCATGGGCCGGTTGCTCCTGAAGAAGCTGACGCTCGGCATAGCGGGCCAGGTGCATCGGGCTGTAGGTGCAGGAGCGATAGAACTCCATCACCCCGGCCATCGCGTGCTGATAACGGACCTCGATGTCCGACATCGAGGCCCGCATTTCCTCTTTCAGACTCTCGACGATGGGCCACAGCTCCTCATCGGCAATCTCGGCCACCTGGGTGCTCAGCGATGAATAATCGGCCAGGGCCTGACGGATGGTCTGCGGATGCAAGCCCACATAATTGACGAAGTAAGCCTTATCATCCTGAGTTTCCAGAAAGTCCGGAATATTCAAGACGCCATAATTGGAAAGTGTTTCAAACTTGCCACTGACCGGACGATAGACACCGGGCAACTGCAGCAACTTTTCCTCACAGTAACGAGCAGCGCCGATCAACTTGTCCAGATCCAGCGGCTGCGCGCCCAGCTGTATATTGTTGTCCCGACACAACTTCACAACTTGCTCCAGCGGTGCAATTCCGGAGCGGTTGCCAAATCCGGCCAGGGCCCCTTCAACCATCTGAAAACCGCATTGAATCGCCTGCATGGTATTGGCCAGGGCCAACCCGTTGTCGTTATGGGCATGCAGGCAGAACACCAGGCGGGGGTAATCCGCCACCAGCTTGGAGCACAGCCAGCGGGTCACATGGGGTTGCAGCGAACCCACGGAGTCGTTGATGCGGATGATGTCCACGCCCAGGTTGACGGCCCAGTCGATCTGCCGGCAGATCTCGGCATAACGCTGCTCGCACACTCCATTGCGGAAATTGTTGAGCACGCTGGCCTTGAACTTGACGGCGCCGAGCTCGCGAAACGCCCGGATTGCATGCTCGAATTCACCGTCGCTCTGCCTGTAGGTGATCATGCCGAAGCTGAAGACGGTGTCGGCAATCCATTCCCGTCGATGGGCCCGGGCCTTGAAATAAGCCAAGGCGGTCTCCCAGCAGTTCAACAGGACGATGAACGTGGCCTGGGTATCGGCCGGCAATTCGCCGGCTTGCCGTGCCCGATGCAGGCGGTCCCAGACCAGTGGTTCCTCCGGTCCGCAGCCCACCACGAAATCCCGTAGTCCGGCCTCGACCATGGACTTGAGGATGGATAACTTGGCGTCCACCGTGATGGGAAAGGCTGTGCGCTCAATCCCCTCCCTAAGTGTTTCATCCACCAGATAGGGGACGGAAAAATCACGGTAGCGAATTCCATTTTCAAGTTTCATCGCCCTGCTCCTTTTTATTGGTTTTTTTCGCAGCCCACACTGTTTTGCTTGGCACACAAGACCTGCAACAACCGCCACACCATATAACAGCGAGTAAAAACCCGACCTAAGAAATACCTTAAAAAACAGCGCAAACAGGGTTCGAAAAAAACGCCCAAAGCGAAACATTCGGCACTCCAAATATCCCTATTTAAATAAACAGGCGTCAGGGCTCGTTCAAACCGCCCCGCGCTCGCCACAAATGCTTGCGACCGCCACGCCGACCAACGGCCCACCCCGTTATTCCCTACCGGATGCCCGCGCAAGCGCTAGAATCTGCGCTACCTTTCCCAGGCGACGAGAGCCGTTCATGAGCTTCGATTTCGACACCCTGCACCCCCGCCATGGCACCGGCAGCACCAAATGGAGCCGCTACCCCGAAGATGTCCTGCCGATGTGGGTGGCGGACATGGACTTCGCCGTGGCCGACGGCATCCTCCAGGCCCTGCGCCAGCGCCTGGAGCACCCGCTGCTGGGCTACAGCGTGGCCCGCGACGAATTGCGCGACGCGGTGGTCGCCGACCTCCGGGACAAGTACGCCTGGCGCGTGCAGCCCGACGAACTGATCTTCCTCCCCGGGGTCGAGCCCGGCTTCAACATGGCCTTGCACGCCTTCGTCAAACCCGGGCAATCGGTGGTGCTGCAGACCCCCAACTATCGCCCGCTGCGCCTGGCCCCGGGCAACTGGGGCCTGGACAAGGTCGAAGTGCCGTTCCAGCTCACCGAGCAAGGCACCTATGTCACCCCCATGGATGCACTGCGCCAGGCCCTGCAAGGCGCCGGGGCGATGCTCCTGAGCAACCCGCACAACCCGCTGGGCAAGGTTTTCCCCCGGGACGAACTGCAAGCCGTGGCGAACGCCTGCCTGGATCAGGGCGCACTGATCATTTCTGACGAGATCCATGCCGAACTGTGCTTTGACGGCCGCCGGCACATTCCCACCGCGTCCCTGAGCCCAGAGATCGCCCGGCGCACCATCACCCTGATGTCGGCGAGCAAGGCCTACAACATCGCCGGGATGAAGACCTGCTTCGCCATCGTCCAGGACCCGGCCACCCGCCTGGCCTTCAACAACGCCCGCACCGGCATGGTGGACAGCGTCAGCCCCCTGGGCCTGGAGGCGACCCTGGCCGCCCTGACCCACGGCGGCCCCTGGCTGCAGGCGCTGCTCGGCTACCTGCAAGCCAACCGCGACTACCTGCTGCACGCGGTGCAGACCCGCCTGCCGGGCATCCGCATGCACGCGCCCCAGGGCACGTATCTGGCCTGGCTCGATTGCAGCGAGCTGGGGCTGGACGATCCCCATGGCTACTTCCTCAAGGAAGCCAAGGTCGGCCTCAGCGCCGGGCTGGAGTTTGGCGATGACTGCGGGCAATTCGTGCGCCTGAACTTCGGCTGCCCGCGGGCCATGCTCGAAGAAGGCATCCAGCGCCTGCAGGACAGCCTGCAACGGCGCTGATCGCCGCACAAACCCACCCCGCCAGCGCAGCCGCCAGGTTCCCGCCCCTGGCGCTGCGCCCTCCTGGCC
>NZ_JAFGYX010000198.1:0-247 GCF_017491625.1 Pseudomonas sp. 50_B | reverse complement strand
GAGAACGCCAACCATGTGCCGGTCAATGCCCTGTGGCTGACCAACGTGATGATCCAGATCTTCCTGTTGATCACCCTGTTTTCCGCCGGCACCTATACCAGCCTGATCTATCTGGCATCGTCGATGATCCTGGTGCCCTACCTGTGGTCGGCGGCCTACGCAGTGCTGCTGGCGGTGCGCGGCGAAAGCTACGAACAGGCCCTGGCCGAGCGCAAGAAGGACCTGGTCATCGGCGGCATCGCCCTGC
>NZ_JAFGYX010000197.1:0-248 GCF_017491625.1 Pseudomonas sp. 50_B | reverse complement strand
ACTTGGGCAGCGTGATGAACCAGGTGCGCAACATGATGCTGGTCACCGTCTGGGTGTTCATCGGCATCGAGGGCGCCAGCATCTTCTCGTCCCGGGCGGAAAAACGCTCGGACGTGGGCAAGGCCACGGTGATCGGCTTCCTGGGGGTGCTGGCGCTGCTGGTGCTGGTGAATGTGCTGTCCCTGGGGATCATGAGCCAGCCGGAGCTGGCCAAGCTGCAGAACCCTTCCCTGGCAGCAGTGCTGGAA
>NZ_JAFGYX010000196.1:0-248 GCF_017491625.1 Pseudomonas sp. 50_B | reverse complement strand
ATTTTGGCGGGGTGATGGACCAGGTGCGCAACATGATGCTGGTCACGGTATTCGTGTTCATCGGCATCGAGGGCGCCAGCGTCTACTCGGCCCGGGCGCAGAAACGCGCGGACGTCGGGCGGGCCACTGTCATCGGCTTCATCACCGTGCTGCTGTTCCTGGTGCTGGTGAACGTGCTGTCCCTGGGGATCATGACCCAGCCGGAACTGGCCAAGCTGCAGAACCCGTCCATGGCTGCCGTGCTGGAG
>NZ_JAFGYX010000195.1:0-255 GCF_017491625.1 Pseudomonas sp. 50_B | reverse complement strand
ACTGTGGACGGTAGCCTTTGAAGAACGGAGTATGACGGCCGCCTTCTTCCTTGCTCAGAACATAAACCTCAGCGGTGAACTTGGTGTGCGGCTTAACGGTACCTGGCTTAACCAGAACCTGGCCACGTTCAACGTCGTCACGCTTGGTACCACGCAGCAGAACGCCGCAGTTCTCGCCAGCACGACCTTCGTCGAGCAGCTTGCGGAACATTTCAACGCCGGTGCAGGTAGTCTTCTGAGTATCGCGCAGACCAA
>NZ_JAFGYX010000194.1:0-255 GCF_017491625.1 Pseudomonas sp. 50_B | reverse complement strand
TGGCCGGACGCAGAAAGCCCGGGTTGCTCACGCCATTGGGCAAGGTCGGCGACATGTCCAGGCTCTCGTTGAGCCCCTCGCACAGGCCGCGCTCGATGCGCTCGTAGCAACCGGCCAGGTCGTTGACACCGTGCACCACGATGGTCACGCAGGGCTTGGGCGGCGGCGCGATCAGGTGGACGTCGCCACCGCCTGGCAGGGTGATCGCTTCAGCGGTGCAAATGGTCCTCATCCGAACGGCGTCATGCATTGTGC
>NZ_JAFGYX010000193.1:0-302 GCF_017491625.1 Pseudomonas sp. 50_B | reverse complement strand
ACGACGCCGGCGCCGACGGTACGACCGCCTTCACGGATAGCGAAACGCAGACCATCTTCCATCGCGATGGTTTTGATCAGAGTGACAGTCATCTGGATGTTGTCACCTGGCATTACCATTTCAACGCCTTCTGGCAGCTCGCAGTTACCAGTCACGTCAGTAGTACGGAAGTAGAACTGTGGACGGTAGCCTTTGAAGAACGGAGTATGACGGCCGCCTTCTTCCTTGCTCAGAACATAAACCTCAGCGGTGAACTTGGTGTGCGGCTTAACGGTACCTGGCTTAACCAGAACCTGGCCACG
>NZ_JAFGYX010000192.1:0-313 GCF_017491625.1 Pseudomonas sp. 50_B | reverse complement strand
GCGGCCTGTGCGAGGGGCTCAACGAGCGCCTGGACATGTCGCCGACCTTGCCCAATGGCGTGAGCAACCCGGGCTTTCTGCGTCCGGCCAGCTACAGCCTGCCCGAGGACGATGACGGCAAGGCCCGCAACCCCGACGCGGTGTACTACCGGCGCAAATTCTCCGCCGCGGCCAATGGCACCGCCGCCCGCAGCGTGGTCATTCCGTTCTACTGGGGCTTTCGCGAGGAAGAGCGGCACATCATCAAGGATGCGCCCCACGGCGAGTGGATGGATCGCAACAGAAACCGCCTGGACAAGGCGGGCACCAAGGA
>NZ_JAFGYX010000191.1:0-324 GCF_017491625.1 Pseudomonas sp. 50_B | reverse complement strand
GTGGGTAACCCGGCAGGGATGCCGGGTTAGCCGCCACCCGGCCATGGATGGCCGGTGGCGGCGGCCCACGGATCAATGCCGGAGTTCGGGCATGCCGAGCCTAGGCGAGGCACCGAGTGGAGGGGCAAGAGCTTTTGGTTACTTTGGGCTCTTTCCAAAGTGACTCGCCGTAAGGGCGAAACCCTAAGTGGCCGCACCCGCAGGAACGGATATGTACCCAAACCCGCTGTAAGAGCGGAACCGTAAGCGGCCGCACCCGCAAGAACGGATATGTACCCAAACTCGCTGTAAGAGCGAAACCGCCAGCGGCCGCACCCGCAGGAA
>NZ_JAFGYX010000190.1:0-341 GCF_017491625.1 Pseudomonas sp. 50_B | reverse complement strand
TCCGGGGGCCCGCCGCCAACCGGCCATCCATGGCCGGGTGGCGGCTAGCTCGGCATCCATGCCGAGCTGCCCCCTACGCAACGCCTACGCTCGGCCGGCTGGGAAGGGGCCTGAAGATCAAGATCAAGATCAAGATCAAAAGCCAAAGCCAAAGCCAAAGCCAAAGCCAAAGCCAAAGCCAAAGCCAAAGCCAAAGCCAAAGCCAAAGCCAAAGCCAAGGTGCGCAGGCCGGCTCCTTGTAGCCGCTGCCGAAGGCTGCGAACGAGCGCTCGCGCTCGCAAAACCAGGCGGCGCGATAGGTCAGGAATATCGGGGAGGCAGGTTTAGCGTCTCCTGCGGAG
>NZ_JAFGYX010000189.1:0-345 GCF_017491625.1 Pseudomonas sp. 50_B | reverse complement strand
CGACCATAGAGCGTTGGAACCACCTGATCCCATCCCGAACTCAGAAGTGAAACGATGCATCGCCGATGGTAGTGTGGGGTTTCCCCATGTGAGAGTAGGTCATCGTCAAGATTAAATTCCGAAACCCTAATTGCGAAAGCAATTGGGGTTTTGTCTTTATGTAGAAGTTACTGATTTTGCTGACACGTTCGACTCTAGAGTCCAACGGATCGGCCACAGAATTTCTTGACGACCATAGAGCGTTGGAACCACCTGATCCCATCCCGAACTCAGAAGTGAAACGATGCATCGCCGATGGTAGTGTGGGGTTTCCCCATGTGAGAGTAGGTCATCGTCAAGATTAAA
>NZ_JAFGYX010000020.1:0-123766 GCF_017491625.1 Pseudomonas sp. 50_B | reverse complement strand
GCAGCACGTGCTGGTGTCTGCCAAGGAACACATCACCCTGATGTGCGGCGGGGCCTACCTGACGCTCAAGGGCGGCAATATCGAGCTGGGCATGCCGGGGAATTTTACGGTCAAGGCGGCCAAGCACTCCTCTATCGGTCCCGCACATGCCTCGACCACGTTCAACTCATGGGAGTCGACCCCGTTCAATGACGCATATGTGCTGCGTGATGAAATCACCCTTGAGCCTCTGGCAAACACCACCGTAGAACTGCGGCGCGGCGACGGTGGGGTCACCACCCTCACGACCGATGGACAAGGCCGGCTGCCCAGGCAGCAGGACCTGGCCATGGATCAAGTCCAGATGCGCATTCTGGCCAAGGGAAATAGCTCCAACGACGACAGGGAGTCCACTGCATGAGCAGCCAAGCAGCCGATAACACTGAGGACGTCATCATTCCTCGCTCGCGCGACAATCTGGGGCGACCGGTCTACAAGACCCAACTGACCCGTACCGAGGACCAGCGTGAAAAGGTCCTGCTGGCGAGGCAGGCCACGCCGATTCCGGTGATCTTCATTCCAGGCATCATGGGCAGCAACCTGCGCAACAAGAAGAACCAGAACAAGATCTGGAGTCCGCCGAATGCCAGCTTTTGGCCCACTGATGCCCTCCCCGCTCTCGCAGCCTTGGCTGTCTGGTGGGGCCGCGGCCCCAAGGATCGACAGAAGCTGCTAAAGCCGGAAAAAGTCGAGGTGGATGATCGAGGCTCGATTGATACGTGCTCATCCGGCCTGAGCAAAGAGGCGGCGCGCATTCGTGGCTGGGGGACGGTGATGCGCAGCGCCTACAACCCGTTCATGGCCCTGATGGAGGGCCGCTTGGACAGCATCGTCAGCCGACAACAGATCCAGCAATGGTGGAACACTGAAAGCCTGCATGAACCCGCAGCCTATGGCGAAGAACTGGGGCAGGCGACGCCCCTCAGCGAAGACGAACTGAAACAGGCGGGCAAGTATCAATTCGACGTCTGGTGCGCCGGTTACAACTGGCTGCAATCCAACCGGCAGTCCGCCCTGGATGTGCGTGACTACATCGAGAACACCGTCCTCGCCCACTACCGCGAACACGCAAGCGTCAGCCCTGAGCAGGCGGATCAGATGAAGGTCATCCTGGTCACCCACTCAATGGGTGGGCTGGTTGCACGCTCCCTGACCCAATTGCACGGTTACAAACGAGTGCTTGGCGTGGTCCACGGCGTGCAACCGTCAATCGGTTCATCGGCCATCTACCACCACATGCGCTGCGGCTATGAAGGTATTGCCAGCATCATCCTTGGCTACAACGCAGGCGAAGTGACCGCTGTGGTGGCCAATGCCCCAGGGGCGCTGGAACTGACACCTAGCAACGAGTATCGGGAAGGTCGCCCCTGGTTGTTCCTGTGCGATGCCCAGGGGCAGGTCATCAAGGATATGGACGGTAAACCCCGCGCCTATCCGCAGAACCAGGACCCCTACGAGGAAATCTATAAGAGCACCGCCTGGTATGGGTTGGTGCCGGAGCAAAACACTAAGTATTTGGATATGTCGAAAAGCAAAAATGTAAAGGGAAGCTCTCGAATAAAGTTCGAAAAGAAAATTGAAGCTGTTGCCAAGTTTCATTCGGATTTGGCTGTGCAAGGCTACCACCCTGAAACCTATGCCCACTACGCAGCGGATGATGACCGTCACAGTTGGCGCGACATGATATGGCAAGGCGACCCTGCTCCTCTGGAAACACCCGGTTCCGCGCTCAAGGATAACGAGACCGGCAGCTACAGCAGTTGGTTTCGCCGTGGCCTGCCGGTCATTGTACCGACGCTTGAAAACTGGACGGTCAAGGAGGAAGAGCAGTCTGGCAGTGGTGGCGACGGCACAGTGCCAACCGACTCCGGGCAGGCCCACAAGAAAGCGGGTATCAAGGCCAGCTTCCGTCATGGCGGCAAGGGCGCTGGACAGTACAACATCGAAAAGGGTTACGAACACCAAGAAAGCTACAACGACAGGCGAGCCCAATGGACCACGCTTTATGGCGTAATCAAGATCGCTCAGTTGGCTGACTGGCACCCTGATGACAAGGGGGACTTATGACGCTCACTCGTCGCTTGTTTACTGCTCTTGGCCTGGTCGCTTTAACCAGTGTGGCCAGTTGTACTTCGCTTTCATCTTCTCGGAGTCACACCATGGACAAAACAGGATGGATTACTCATTGTCACGGACGCTTTCTGATTGATCTACCGCCCCAGGCAGAGATCAATGCTGGATATTACCTTTGGGACGACAACATCGAAGCGCTCGACGATAGCCCAGTGGCCCTAGCAGCCAGAATCGATAAGCGTGAGCAGAAGCTGAAAAGTGAACGCCATAGCAAAACACAAGAGAGCATGTTTCTAAGGCGAACCGAACATCAAAACGGTTCAATTAGCCTGTGGTCGTGGGATTCAACGGCTAGCACCTTGTCATACAGAGTTGATTCATATTTGGTGACACCACTAAAAGGCTCTGTCTATTACTATTCGGGAGAAGTTACTTATGACAGAGAGAAAAGAGGATTAGAAATAGTTAATGATTTAGCCCGCAACCTACGCTCTCGCGCCCCCAACGAAATCCCCACCGAACCGGGATTCTGTATCGACCGGGCCTATATCGCGGGTGACAGCTTTCAAAGTGAAGACTTCGATATAGGCGTGACCTTCCCGGAACACCCTAGAACCTTTTTGTCATTCAGATCCAGCACCGGAGCCGAGGAAGATCGGTTACTGGATCGAGTGAGTGGCTTTCTGATGGGTGCGGCAAAGATGGTTGCAGGCATCGAGACCCTGCGCAAAAGAGAGCGTGGCGGTGCCATTCCCGCCGATGAGTACCTGCTGGCGGGCAGCGCAAAGGGGCAACGCACCTACACCTTCCTCTGGGAAGCCCAGGGCAAGGACGAGTCGATCAACGAGCCCCATCTCAAGGTAGAACTGAGCGTGGAGGAAGCTGATGACGATGACGATGGCAAGCCACCGGCTCCCGCTTTCAAGTCCGATAAGGCAGCACTGGAACTGTGGGACGCCATCATCGATTCGATTCGCCTGCGCCCGGTATCGGCTACTGGACGCGACAACCATGCTGGCACGCCCTCCCCGCCTAAAAGTCCGCAACAGATGGCCAACAGCCCAGCGGTAGATGATGACTACGCCCTGGGAGAGTTCCTCGCTGAGCTGAAGCCTAAAGATAACTGGATGGATGATTTGTGAGTTTCTCAAGGAAGAGAGAAATGTTGCAGGTGCTAGAGCGACGGAGCCTTGAACGCAAGGGTTGCACACCAAAAGCGCTACCACAGCACACTCGCCAATGGGCTGCATTATCTGACGTGATCAAGATCACTCAACTGGCTGACTGCCAGCTGGATGCCAAGGAGGGTTTATGAAGCGCACTCATTGCCTACTAACGACCCTTGGTCTTATCGCCATGACTAGCGTTATCAGCTGCACATCGATTTTTTCCTCTCGGAGCCCGGCCATGGACAAGAGTGGATGGGTTACCCACTGCTACGGACGCTTTCTAATTGATTTACCGCCCCAGGCAGAGATCAATGCTGGCTACTACCTGTGGGGCGACAACATCGAAGCGCTCGACGATACCCCTGAGGCCTTTGCTACTCAGATTGATCGACGCGAACAAAAATTGAGAGGTCAGCAACATGATACGAAAGGCAGTATGTTTCTTCGTCGAATAGATTTTGGTGGAGGCTCAGTAGGGCTAATGTCTTGGTCATCTGAAGTTGCCTCCAAGGTATATCTACTTGATACCTATATTGCCTCGAAGCCAACGTGGCGTGCTTATCGCTGGACAGGGAAAATATCAGAGGATAGAGAGCGTCGAGCTATGGAGATATCTAACTCTCTGGCCCGCAACCTACGCTCTCGCGCTCCCAACGAAATCCCCACCGAACCAGGATTCTGTATCGACCGAGCCTATATCGCGGGTGACAGCTTTCAGAGTGAAGGCCTCGGGATTGGCGTGACCTTCCCGGAACACCCTGGAGCCTTTTTGTCATTCAGATCCAGCACCGGAGCCGAAGTAGATCGCTTACTGGATCGAGTAAGTGGCTTTCTGGTGGGCGCTGCAAAGATGGTTGCGGGCATCGAGACCCTGCGCAAAAGAGAGCGTGGCGGTGCCATTCCCGCCGATGAGTACCTGCTGGCGGGCAGCGCAAAGGGGCAACGCACCTACACCTTCCTCTGGGAAGCCCAGGGCAAGGACGAGTCGGTCTACGAGCCCCACCTCAAGGCGGAACTGAGCGTGGAGGAAGCGGACGTCGATGACGATGGCACCCCACCAGATCCGGCGTTCAAGTCTGATAAAGCAGCACTTGCGCTGTGGGATGCCATCATCGATTCGATTCGCCTGCGTCGGGTATCGACGCCTTAAAGCGATGGCAATGACCGGATGCTCAAGGCTGCAATACTGCAGAAGCAGCCTTGAGCAAAGACCCTGAAAGGGCTGGCCTTAGCAGCGAAATCCTAAGCCGGCGTTACCGCAGCAACGGGTATGTCTCCCCATCCGTGTCGCCACTTCGCCGACGGCCACCACACTCTAAGTTCAAGAAGACCAGGGACTCAGGCTTTACGAGCTCGGCTCGTCCGAGCATGAGCAGACACCTCGCGGGCTAGCGTCCAGCAACGCCTCCACCACCGCCCGGGCCATCTCCACGGAATGCACCATGGACCAGATCAGCCCGCGCTCGATGCCGCTGCCCTGCTGGGTGATTTCATCGCAGACCTCCTCGGCGCATTTGAGCAACAACGACACATGCACCAACGCCTCTTCAGCACTGACGCCTGGGCGCACGCTGAACAGCGAATCGGCAGAAACAGGTTTGGCTTGGGTGTTGCGCTGGAACAGCGCGGGGTCCTGCGGTTGTCGAGCCAGAGCCACGCGCAAGGTGGCGTTGGCGGCCTTGAGTTCGGGATCGCGATAGGACGTGGGGGGATCGGGGACGAGCTTTTTCATGGTCTAACTCCTTGCAGATAAAAGGAGCCAACACCGTTCGCTTGCACACGAATAAGGTGGCAGCCGTACGCAGGTGTGCAAGACCGAGTCTGCAAGGACACCCGGCAGATCCGAAGATCTCCCACGCACGGCCGCCATAACGCAGCGGACATGAAAACGACCAATCAGTGCTGATCGTTTGTGCGCCTTTGCAGAGTTCGGACTTGCACATCCGAGCCATCGATTTGGCGATGGCTCCGGCACCCTAGCCCGCCCATCAGGCGCATTCAAGCGGCCGGCAGTTTCTCGGATTTGCCTTACAAAAGAAAGCGAATGGGCGTAGTTCCAACCAGCTTTCAGCACTCTCTGAAACAGCCACGGCTCAGTGGTGAGGGTGTTTGTTCCCACGGATTGGTTTGTCAGCGACCAGGCCGAAAACAGTCCTGTCGCCCTGTTTTCGTATCTGCGATGTGCCTGATATACCGCGCCGACTGGCCGGGCGATGCTCGCCCGTTCGCAGCCTTCGGCAGCTCCTACAAGGGAAGGTGCCCCCCATTCCCGCTCCAGGCCGGCCGCAAGGCCGCCGTCTGGCTCTTGATTTTGATCTTGATCTGAACGCCCCGTTAACCACGATGGCCGAACGCAGGCATTGAGCCGTGGGTAACCCGGCAGGACGCCGGGTTAGCCGCCACCCGGCCATGGATGGCCGGTGGCGGCGGCCCACGGATCAATGCCGGAGTGAGGGCATGCCGAGCCTAGGCGAGGCACCGAGTGGAGGGGCAGAGCGTTTTACTTACTTTTGCGCTCTTCAAAAGTGAGCCGCTGTAAGAGCGGAACCAATATCCGCCGCACCCGCAGCAACGGATATGCCCACCAACAAGACCGCACCCTCAGGTTCCACGACCACTACGCGCCCGAGCGGGATCAAGCTCCCTAGCCACGTCAAGCCACCCAGCAGCAATGCCGGTCATCCGCCTATGTGCCCCAACGCACAGACACCCTCCCCCACTCCCGCCACCGTCAAGGTTGCAGCTTTTTGCCTGAAACGTTCGTCGCGACGGTGCATCGATTTGACCGCACGCCCCGCTCCCGGCCCTCCCTCGCACCCCGTGCCGAGGGACGGCTCTGTTATGCCAAGGAAAACATGGACAGTCATTGGACCCACACATTCCTGAGGTTCTGCCGTCTGCCCGCCGCCAGATACGGCCAATGGAAGGCCTCGCGCAACAGCGTCGAATACGAAGCGCCGCTGCGCTCGGAATTGTTCAGCAGTGAACAGATGGCCAGCCACGGCACCCTGCTGGCGCACCAGCACCGCCTGAGCCACAGCCGCAACCCCGACTGGCTGCTGGCACGCCTGTCGGACAACGCCAGCGCCCTGGCCAGTTGCTGCAAAAGCCTGACCGCCGCCACCGGCAGCTCGCCCCGGGCCACCCCCGCCGCCGAATGGCTGCTGGACAACTACTACCTGCTGGAAGAACAGATCCGCATCACCCGCACTCACCTGCCCCGGGGCTACAGCCGGCAATTGCCGCGCCTGGCCAACGGCCAGTCGGCGGGCCTGCCACGGGTCTACGACATCGCCCTGGAAACCATTTCCCACGGCGACGGCCGGGTCGACAGCGAAAGCCTGGGGCGTTTCGTCGACAGCTACCAGAGCGTCACCCCGCTCAAGCTCGGCGAGCTGTGGGCGATTCCGATCATGCTGCGCCTGGCCTTGATCGAGAACCTGCGGCGCGTGGCCTTCCGAGTCATGGCCAACTGGAGCGAGCGCAATCTGGCCAACGACTGGGCCGACCGCCTGATGGAAACCGCCGAGCAGGACGCCAAGAGCGTGGTGCTGGCGGTGGCCGACATGGCGCGCTCGGCACCGCCCATGAGTGCCGCCTTCGTCGCCGAACTGGCGCGGCGCCTGCAGGGCCAGAACGCTGCCCTGGTGCTGCCCCTGGCCTGGATCGAGCAACTGCTGGGGGAAACCGGGCTGAACATCGAGCGCCTGGTACAGCTCGACGCCCAACAGCAAGCCGCCGATCAGGTGTCCATCAGCAACAGTATTTCCAGCCTGCGCCTGCTCTCGGCCAGCAACTGGCGCGAGTTCGTCGAGCTGATGAGCCGGGTCGAACAGGTGCTTCAGGACGACCCGGCCCAGGTCTACCGGCGCATGGATTTCGCCACCCGCGACCATTACCGGCATGTGCTCGAACGCCTGGCCCGCCACTGCCCCCTGAGTGAAGAACAGGTGGCCCGCCAGTGCATCGAACTGGCCCGCGCCCACTACCGCGCCGAGGCCCCGGAAGCCGTGGCCGGCCATGTCGGGCATTACCTGATCGGCGCCGGACGCCGCACCCTGGAACAACAGATCGGCGCCCGAGTCCCCCTGGCCGAACGCGGCCGGCGCCTGCTGACCCAGGCGCCCCTGGGCTTTTTCCTGGGGCCGGTGATGCTGCTCTCGGCGCTGTTCGCCTGGCCGTTTCTCGATGCCCTGTATCAGGAAGCCAGCCCCGGCCATTACTGGCTGGCACTGTGGGCGGTGCCGGCGTTGCTGCTGGCCAGCCGCCTGGCCATTGGCCTGATCAACGGCCTGGTGACCCTGACCGTGGCCCCGGGCATTCTTCCGCGCCTGGACTACAGCGAAGGCATTGCGCCCCGGGCCCGGACCCTGGTGGCGGTGCCCTGCCTGTTCGGCAACGCGGCGGATGTCGAAGAGCTGGTGGAAGGCCTGGAAGTGCGCTTTCTGGCCAACCGCGATGCCCAGCTGTACTTCGCCCTGCTCAGCGACTTTCTCGACGCCCCCAGCGAAACCCAGGACGGCGACACCGCCCTGCTGGCGCTGGCCCGACAAGGCATTGAGGCGCTGAACCTGAAGTACCCCGAAGAGGCGGTGGATCGCTTCTACCTGCTGCACCGGCCACGGCTGTGGAACGCCGCCGAACATTGCTGGATGGGCCACGAGCGCAAGCGCGGCAAGCTCGAAGACCTCAACGCCCTGCTGCGCGGCCGTGGCCAGGAACGCTTCTCGCTGATCGTCGGCGATATCCAGGCCCTGCCCGAGATCACCTATGTCATCACCCTGGACAGCGACACCCAACTGCCCCGGGACGTGGCCCAGCAATGCGTGGGTGCCATGGACCACCCGCTGAACCGCCCACAGACCGACCCGCTCAGCGGGCGCATCGTCAGCGGCTACGGGATTCTCCAGCCGCGGGTCGGCATCAGCCTGTCGAGCACCGCGCGCAGCGCCTATTCCCGGCTGTTCGCCAGCGATGCCGGGATCGATCCCTATACCCGCGCAGTGTCGGACGTCTATCAGGACCTGTTCCAGGAAGGCTCCTTCGTCGGCAAGGGCATCTACGCCCTGGACACCTTCGAGCAGACCCTGGGCGGGCGCTTTGCCGACAACCGGATTCTCAGCCACGACCTGATCGAGGGCTGCTACGCCCGCTCCGGGCTGCTCAGTGATGTGCAGCTGTTCGAGGAATACCCGGCGCGCTACAGCGCCGACGTCAAGCGCCGCCAGCGCTGGATTCGCGGCGACTGGCAACTGCTGCCCTGGCTCCTGCCCTGGTCGCCCAAGGCCGCCGGCGGCCTGGAAAGCAATCGCCTGAGCCCGCTGGCACGCTGGAAAATCCTCGACAACCTGCGCCGCAGCCTCGAACCCCTGGCCTTGCTGAGCATGCTGCTGTGGGGCTGGCTGGGCTCCACCCAGCCCCTGGCCTGGACCCTGGCGGTGCTGATTGTGCTGCTGGTGCTGCCCCTGTCCGCCGCCTTGCGCGAGCTGGTGCACAACACCCCGGAAGTACCGTTGCTGCAACAACTGACCGCTGCCCTGGGCAGCGCCGGCCAGCACCTGTCCCGGGCCCTGCTGCCCCTGGCCTGGCTGCCCTATGAGGTCGCCTACAGCCTAGACGCCATGGCCCGCGCGTTGTGGCGCATGGGCATCAGCAAAGCTCATCGCCTGCAGTGGCAACCGTCCCGGGAAGCCGAGCGCGGCCCGGATGACAACCTGCTGCAGCTGTACCGGCGGATGTGGATCGGCCCGTTGCTGGCCCTGCTGCTGACAGGGCTGCTGTGGCCGCGGCCGCAACTGCTGATGGCCGCGCCCTTGCTCCTGGCCTGGCTGGCCGGCCCGGCCCTGGCCTGGTGGCTCAGCCGCCCGGCAAGCCAGGTGGCGTTCGAGCCTTCCAGCGGCCAACGGCGTTTCCTGCAGAGCCTGGCCCGCCGCACCTGGGGCTTTTTCGACCAGTACGTCGGCCCCGATGACAACTGGCTGGCTCCGGACAATCTGCAGGAACAGCCCCAGCAGCGCATCGCCCATCGCACCTCGCCGACCAACCTCGGGCTGGCCCTACTGGCCCATCTGGCGGCCCACGACTTCGGCTACCTGAGCAGCCGCCGACTGATGCAACGCCTGGAGCAGATGCTGGCCAGCATGGGCCGGCTGGAACGCTATCGCGGGCACTTCTACAACTGGTACGACACCCAGAGCCTGCAACCCTTGCCGCCGCGCTATGTGTCCACCGTGGACAGCGGCAACCTGGTAGGCATGCTGCTGACCCTGCGCCCCGGCCTGCAGGCCCTGGTGGATAGCCCTCCGGCGCTGCTGCAGATCGCCAACGGCCTGCTGGACAGCCTCGATGTGTTCCAGGACGCCCTCACGGCGGCCGGCCAGGACACCGCCCCAGTGCTGCGCTGGCGCCTGGAAACCCGCGCCGTGCATGAGCACCTGAGCCTGCATGCCGATGTGGCTCCGGATGCCTTGCTGGGGCTGCTGCAACGGATTGCCGACAGCGTCGAGCAGGCGCAGGCCGGCACAACGGACGATGTGGACTTCTGGCGCCAGGCACTGGCCGCGCAATGCCGTGACCTGCATGACGAACTGCAATGGCGCTGCCTGCCGCCCATGGCCGATGGCCGCCGCTTCGGCACCCTGAGCTGGCGCCAGCTGGCCCAACTGGACGCCGGGTATTGGTTGCCGATGCACCATGAGCGGATCGCCGCCGTGCAGGAGCTGGCCCTGGAGCGCATCAGTTGCCTCAGTCGATTGCTGGAAGCGGTAGCCAGCATGGCGCAGATGGACTTCGGCTTTCTCTACGACACCCGTCGCCACTTGCTGGTGATCGGCTACAACGCCGATGAACACCGCCTGGATGCCGGTTACTACGACCTCTTGGCCTCGGAAGTGCGCCTGACCCACTTTGTCGCCATCGCCCAGGGACAGTTGCCCCAGGAAAGCTGGTTCGCCCTGGGCCGCCTGCTCACCAGCAGCGCCGGCACCCCGGTGCTGCTGTCCTGGACCGGTTCGATGTTCGAATACCTGATGCCGATGCTGGTGATGCCCAGCTACCAGGGCACCCTGCTGGACCAGACCTGCCGCGCCGCGGTGGCCCTGCAGATCGAGCACGGCCAGCAACTGGGCCTGCCCTGGGGCGTGTCCGAGTCGGGCTACAACACCCTCGACAGTCAGTTCAACTACCAGTACCGGGCGTTCGGCGTGCCGGGCCTGGGGCTCAAGCGTGGCCTCGGCGCGGAACGGGTGGTGGCGCCCTACGCCAGTGTCCTGGCGCTGATGGTGGCGCCCCAGGCCGCCTGCCAGAACCTGCAGCGCCTGGCACAGCTGGGGCTGGGTGGACGCTTCGGCCTCTATGAAGCCGTGGACTACACCGAGTCGCGCCTGCCCCGGGGCCAGGACCATGCCGTGGTGCAGTCGTTCATGGCTCACCACCAGGGCATGAGCCTGCTGGCCCTGGCCTGGTTGCTGCTGGATCAACCCATGCAACGGCGCTTCGAATCCGATCCGCAGTTCCAGGCCATCGCCCTGCTGCTGCAGGAACGGGTGCCGAAAACCGCCGCCCAGTATCTGCACGCCGCCGGTGCTCCGGAAGCCGACGAAGCGGCCCGGGCCCATGAAAACAAACTGCGGGTATTCGCCGACCCGGACCGCAAGCGCCCGGCCGTGCAACTGCTGTCCAACGGTCACTACCACCTGATGCTCAGCAGTGCCGGTGGTGGCTACAGCCGCTGCAACGAACTGGCGGTGACCCGCTGGCACGAAGACCCGACCCGCGATCACTGGGGGCAGTTCTGCTACCTGCGGGACGTGGCCAGCAGCGACTTCTGGTCCGCGGCCTACCAGCCAACCCGCCGCCGCCCAGAGCATTTCGAGGCGATCTTCACCGATGCCCGGGCCGAATTCCGGGTACGTGAACGGGACTTCGACAGCCACCTGGAAATCGTCGTGTCCCCCGAGGACCCCATCGAACTGCGCCGCCTGCACCTGTGCAACCGGGCCCGGGGGCGCCGCAGCATCGAGCTCACCAGCTACGCCGAGGTGGTCCTGGCCCCGGCCCAGAGCGATGCGGCCCACCCGGCCTTCAGCAACCTGTTCATCGAAACCGAACTGCTGCCCAGCCTGCAGGCCATCGTCTGCAGCCGCCGGCCACGGGCCCAGGAGCAGCCAGTGCCGTGGCTGTGCCACCTGCTGGCGGCCCACGGCGTGGACATCGACGCCATCTCCTATGAAACCGATCGCGCACGCTTTATCGGCCGCGGCCGGGATCTGGCCTCGCCCCTGGCCCTGGACCCGCAGGTCGAACGACTCTCGGGCAGCGCCGGACCGGTGCTCGACCCGATCGTGGCGATCCGCTGCCGGATCACCCTCGACCCCGGCCAGAGCGCCACCATCGACCTGGTGACCGGGGTCGCCGAGAGCCGCGAACACTGCCTGCAACTGATCCACAAATACCGTGACCGGCACCTGGCGGACTGGGTCTTCGACCTGGCCTGGACCCACAGCCAGGTGCTGTTGCGCCAGCTCAACGCCTCACTGGCCGAAGCCCGGCTGTTCCAACAGATGGCCGCCTCGCTGCTCTATGCCAACGCCAGCCTGCGGGCCGACAGCAGCCTGCTGCTGGCCAACCGCCGCAGCCAGTCCGGGCTCTGGGGCCAGGGCATTTCCGGGGACCTGCCGATCGTCCTTTTGCAAGTGGGCGATCTGGCCAACATCACCCTGGTGCAGCAACTGATCAAGGCCCACGCCTATTGGCGGCAGAAAGGCCTGGCGGTGGACCTGGTGATCTGGAACGAGGATCAGGTCGGCTACCGCCAGCAGCTCCAGGACCTGATCATGGGCCTGGTGACCTCCGGCAGCGAAGCCAGCCTGATCGACCGTCCCGGGGGCATCTTCGTGCGTCCGGCCCAGCAATTGTCGGGCGAAGACCGGGTGCTGATGCTGGCGGTGGCGCGCCTGGTGATCAGCGACAGCCGCGGCAGCCTCGCCGAGCAGGTCCACCGGCGCCGCGCCGATCCGTCGCTGCCGCGCCTGGAAGCGCCCCTGGTGCGCCTGCCACAAACGGCCAGCAGTGCCCCGCCAGCCCCGCTGCCGGAACTGATCCTGGAAACGCCCTACGGCGGCTTCAGCAGCGACGGCCGCGAATACCTGATCACCCTCAACCCCGGGCAACCTACCCCGGCGCCCTGGGCCAATGTGCTCGCCAACCCGCTGTTCGGCACGGTGATCTCGGAAAGCGGCGGCGCCTACAGCTGGCGCGAAAACGCCCACGAGTACCGCCTCAGCCCCTGGCACGACGACCCGGTCAGCGACCCCAGCGGCGAAGCCCTGTACCTGCGTGACGAAGACAGCGGCCAGGTCTGGTCGCCCACTCCCCAGCCCTGCCCCGGCAACGGCAGCTATCGCACCCGCCATGGCTTCGGCTACAGCGTGTTCGAACATGAGGAGAATGGCATCCACAGCGAGCTGACGATCTATGTGGCGCTGCAGGCGCCGATCAAGTTCTCGCGGTTGAAGATCCGCAACCGCAGCGGCCGGCCAAGGCGCCTCACAGTGACCTGCTACGTGGAATGGGTGCTGGGGGAATTGCGCGGTCGCTCGGCCATGCATGTGGTCACTGAAAGCGATCCGGTCAGTGGCGCACTGTTCGCCCGCAACCCCTACAACATGGAGTTTTCCGGGCATGTGGCGTTTCTCGACACCGACTCGGCGGTGCGCAGTTTCACCGGCGACCGCAGCGAGTTCATTGGCCGCAACGGCAGCCTCGCGGCGCCGGCCGCATTGACTCGGGGGCGCCTGTCCGGACGTTCCGGCGCCGGTTTCGATCCGTGCGCGGCGATGCAGGTGGCGCTGGAGCTGGCGGACGGCCAGAGCCAGGAAGTACTGTTCCGCCTGGGGGCCGAGGTGGACGCCAAGGCCGCAACCCGGCGGGTCCTGCAATACCGCGGCACGCAGATGGCGCAGAGCGAACTGGCCGCCGTGCACCAGCACTGGCAGCACAGCCTGGGCACACTGCAGGTGCATACCCCGGACCCGGCCATCGATGTCATGGCCAACGGCTGGCTGATGTACCAGACCATCGCCTGCCGCTTCTGGGCGCGCAGCGGTTTCTACCAGTCCGGTGGCGCCATCGGTTTTCGCGACCAGTTGCAGGACAGCATGGCCATGATCCACGCCGAGCCGACCCTGGCCCGCGAGCACCTGCTGCTCTGCGCCGCCCACCAGTACCCCGAGGGCGACGTCCAGCACTGGTGGCACCCACCACAGAATCGCGGGGTGCGCACCGGCTGTTCCGATGACTTCCTCTGGCTGCCCCTGGCCACCAGCCGCTATGTGCAGATCACCGGCGACCGCAGTGTGCTGGAGGTTGAAGTGGGTTACCTGGAAGGTCGCCAGCTCAATCCCGGGGAAGAGTCCTACTACGACCTGCCCCAGGCCAGCGGACTGCGGGAAAGCCTCTACCGCCACTGCCAACGGGCCATCGAGCACGGCAGCCGGCGCGGCGTCCACGGCTTGCCGCTGATGGGCACCGGGGACTGGAATGACGGCATGAACCGGGTCGGCGAGCGGGGCCTGGGGGAAAGCGTGTGGCTGGGGTTCTTCAGCCACGAGGTGCTGCAACGGTTCGCCGTCACCGCCGAACAGCACAACGATCCGGCCTTCGCCCGGGCCTGTCGCGAGCAGGCCCTGGCCTTGCGCACAGCCCTCGACAGCCAGGCCTGGGACGGCCAGTGGTATCGCCGGGCCTGGTTCGACGACGGCCAGATCCTGGGCTCCGCCGACAACCAGGAATGCCGCATCGACTCCATCGCCCAGAGCTGGTCGGTGCTCTCCGCTGCCGCCAGTGACGTCCGCCAGCATCAGGCCATGGAGTCCCTGGACCGGCATCTGGTGCGCCGCGACAGCGGCGTGGTGCTGCTGCTGGACCCGCCGTTCGCCCACAGCCCCCTGGACCCGGGCTACATCAAGGGCTATGTGCCCGGGGTGCGGGAGAACGGCGGCCAGTACACCCACGCGGCGATCTGGGCCAGCATGGCCTTCGCCCGTCTGGGGGACAGCGCCCGGGCCTGGGAGCTGCTGCACATGATCAACCCGGTGAGCCGACGCAGCGCCGAGCAGGTGGCCACCTACCGAGTCGAACCCTATGTGATGGCCGCCGACGTCTATGGCGTGGCGCCCCACACCGGACGCGGCGGCTGGAGCTGGTACACCGGCTCGGCGGGCTGGATGTACCGGCTGATCGTCGAGTCGTTGCTGGGGCTGCGCCGCGAAGGCGAGCAGCTGTACATCGAACCGGTGATCCCGGCCCACTGGCCGGGCTACAGCCTGGACTACCGGTTTGGCGCGACGGTCTACCACATCGAGGTGCAGCAGACTCCAGGCGCCAGCCTCAGCCTGAGCCTGGACGGACGCCCCCTGCCGGAGCTGGCCATCCCGCTGCTGGACGACGGCACCACACGCCGGGTGTTACTCACCTGGCCCGTCAGTGTCCCACCGCCGCAGACCGGGCATTCCCCGACAGCGGCCATCACCGAGTCGGCGCCATGACAGACACCGGGCAACGCCCTGGACTACCCTGAGTGAGCGCTGACGCCTTGCCATCCGGTGGTTCTGAGATGTTCGACAACCTTGGGCTCGGGCCCAATCACTTGCTCAACGCACTGCCGGCCCAGGTGCAAGAGCGCCTGCTGCCCCACCTCAAGCCGGTGCCCCTGGCCCTGGGCCAGGTGCTCTACGAGTCCGGGGATATCCCGCGCCACGTGTATTTCCCCACCGACGCGGTGGTGTCGCTGCTGTACCTGATGGAGAACGGCGCCTCGGCGGAAATCGCCGTGGTGGGCAACGAAGGACTGGTGGGCGTGTCCCTGGTCATGGGCGGCGAGAGCACCACCAGCCGGGCCATCGTGCAAAGCGCCGGGCATGCCTTGCGCCTGCCCGGGCAGCGCCTCAAGGACGAGTTCAACCGCCACGGCGAGATGCTCCTGCTGATGCTGCGCTACACCCAGTCGCTGATCACCCAGATGGCCCAGACTGCGGTGTGCAACCGCCACCACTCCATCGACCAGCAACTGTGCCGCTGGCTGCTGCTGTCCCTGGACCGCCTGCCGGGCAACCAGTTGGTGATGACCCAGGAGTTGATCGCCAACATGCTCGGGGTGCGCCGTGAAGGGGTCACCGAGGCCGCCGGCAAACTGCAGCGCCAGGGCATCATCGAGTACAGCCGGGGACGCATCAACGTCCTCGACCGGCCGCGCCTGGAACAGCACAGTTGCGAGTGCTACGCGGTGGTGCGCAAGGAGACCGCGCGGCTGCTGCCGTACTTGCCGGGCAGCCAGCGCGACGAGCCGGGCTGAGGCTCGCCGCTGGCAAGGTCAGAGCGGGGATTTCAGTTCGGGCTCAACGCCTTCACCGCCAGGATGCTGCCCGGCATCGAGTACAGGGCACGCTCGGTGGTGCTGCCGATCAGCCGGCCAAAACCGGTGCGGTGCACGGTGCCCATGACCACCACGTCCACCAGGTACTCATCGACGAACTGGGCGATGCCCGGCACCGGCGGCCCCATGATGAAATGGCGAAACTCCTGGGGCACGTTGTATTGATCGCCCAGGCGTTCGAACTCCTTGTGCAGGGAGTCGCGCAACTCGTCCAGGCAGTTGACGCTCCAGGCGGTGGACGCCACCGGCGCGACGCCATCAAGCATCGGCATCAGGTCGTAGGCATACAGCAGGTGCAGTTGCGCATCGCATTGCAGGGCCAGGGCGTTGGCGGTCTGGATGATCAGGCCGTTGAGGCCGCTGATCTGGGTGTCGGACTGGGCCGGGTCGACGGCGGCGACGATGCGCCGGGGCAGTTTGTGCGGGGCGTCGTTGACCAGGTGCACCGGCACCGGGGCTTCACGCAGCAGGTGGCAGTCCAGGGGGGTGACGAAAACGCGCTTGAGGGCCGATTCCAGGGTCACGTCCTTGATCAGCAGGTCAGGCTGGAATTCGTTGATGTAGGCCAGCATGTCCTTGAGCACCTGGGTGCTCCAGATCACCTGGGTGGTGACTTCCACCCCCTGCTCGCGCATCCACTCGGCTTCCACCTGCAGCCAGCGCTCATGGCGTTGCAGGTAGGCCTGGCGTTCACTTTCTTCCAGGTGCTCTTCCCACAGGTAGGTGCGCGCCGGTGGTTCGACGAACACGAGGGCATGCAAGGCTGCTCCGCTGGCCTTGGCCAGGGCGGCAGCGCGGCGCGCCGCGGGAGACTGATGCTGTTGGGGATCGGCAATCAGCAACAGACGCTGGTACTGGCTCATGGTTGACCTCCTTGGACGTTGATGGGCCTGAGTGTCGAGGCAGACGACCCCGGGCGCCTTGATATGCATCAAGGCCACCCGGTGCTCGGATCATGGCGTCACGGCAATCTTCATCACCCCGTCGCGCTGGCTGGCGAACAGCTCGTAGGCGGCTTCGATGTCATCGAGCTTGAAGCGGTGGGTAACCAGGGGCTTGAGGTCCACCTGGCCACTGGCGACCACCTCCATCAAGCGGCGCATGCGCTCCTTGCCGCCGGGGCACAGGGTGCTGAGGATGCTCAGGTCGCCGAGGCCGGCGGCGTAGGCATCCAGCGGGATGCGCAGGTCGGAGGAATAGACCCCCAGGCTCGACAGCTTGCCGCCCGGGCGCAGCACCCGCAGCGCCGATTCGAAAGTGCCCTGGGTGCCCAGGGCCTCGATCGACACATCGACCCCGCGGCCGTCGGTCAGCTCCATGATCTGCTTGACCACGTCGCCCTGCTTGAAGTCCACCACATGGGTCGCCCCCAACCCGCGTGCCACGCTCATGCGCGCGGCCACGGTGTCGACGCCGATGATGGTGGTAGCGCCCTTGAGCCGGGCCCCGGCCACCGCGCACAGGCCGATGGGCCCCAGGGCGAACACCGCCACGCTGTCGCCGATGTTCACCTCGGCGCGCTCGGCGCCGGAGAAGCCGGTGGACATGATGTCCGGGCACATCAGTACTTCTTCGTCACTCAGACCGTCGGGAATCGGGCACAGGTTGGCCAGGGCGTCCGGCACCCGCACGTACTCGGCCTGACAGCCGTCGATGGTATTGCCGAACTTCCAGCCGCCCGTGGCGCGAAAGCCATGGCGGGTGTCAGGCCCATCCTGGGAGCCGCAACCACAGAGGCAGGCGTAGCTCTGGCCGCTGGGAGTGATGGCCCCGGCGATCACCCGCTGGCCCTCATGAAAACCGCGGACCTGGGAGCCCAGGCGCTCGATCACGCCCACCGGTTCGTGGCCGATGGTCAAGCCCTTGGCCACCGGGTATTCGCCGCGCAGGATGTGCACGTCGGTGCCGCAGATCGTGGTGGTGGTGATGCGCACCAGGGCGTCCAGCGGACCGATTTCGGGGATGTCCTTGTCTTCCAGGACGATGCGGTTCTTTTCGACGAATACCGCGGCTTTCATCTTGGCCATGTTGCCGATCTCCAGTTCCGGGAAAGGGCTGCGCCGTTGCACAGATCTGCCTACAGGCTGCGCGGATGCGCCGGGCAACGGCTTGATCATGGTCAAACAATGGACCCTTCAGGGACGGTGCGGCGACCGCGTGTCGCAAACCCGGCTTTCATGTGCGGCGGCGCGCACCCAGGCACAGCAACAAGGCCGCCGCGCCGCACAGGCAAAGGCTCGGGCCCAGGGCCTGCCCCCAACCCACCAGCAGCAGGCCGGCGCCGATCAGCAGGTAATAGAACAAGCCGAACCAGGCCCCGGCGCTGCCCAGCCGGTCGCTGTAGGCCGCCAGGGCCGAGCCGAGAATGTTCGGAATCGCCAGGCCAAAGCCCAGCACCACCCCGAGCATCGGCAGCACCAGCCACAGGCTGTGCTGCAAGGCCAGGACCCCGCCGCCCCCGGCCAACACCGCCAGGGCTGCCAATACCAGTAGCCGCTCGCTGTGCCAGCCCCGGCCCAACAGCCGGCGGTTGAGCCAGGCACCCAGGCCGGAGCCCAGGGCCAGCAACGCGCCGCTGTAACCGAACCATTGCGCGCCCTGCCCCAGGCTACGGAACACAAAGGGCCCGAGGCTGTAATAGCTGAGCAAGGCCAGGTTGAACACCGCCACCAGCAGCGCCGAGCGCCAGATCGCGGGGTCCCGCAGCATCTGCCACAAGGTGCCGGCCAGGGGCGCCAGGGGCTGCGCAGGCGGACGGGTTTCCGGCAAGGCCCGGGCGCACCAGCCGAACAACGCCAGGGCCAGCACCAGCAACCCCGTCAGTGCGCCCTGATAGCCAAAAGCACGGCTCAGGGCCGCTCCCGCGAACAGGCCGATAGCGGGACTGGCCGCCAGCACCATGCCCATCAGCGAGAACACCCGGATCAGTTCGCGGCCCTGGAACAGGTCCCGCAGCAGGGTCTGGGTCACCACCGAACCGGCAGCCACGCCCAGGGCCGCCAGACCCTGGCACAGCAACAGCTGGGCAAAGCTGCGGGCCTGCAACTCCAGGACCAGCGCCAGGGCATACAGCGCCAGCCCGCCAAGCAAGGCCGGGCGCCGCCCCCAGCGATCGCTCAGGCGTCCCCAGAGCACCACCCCCGGCGCGAACCCCAGGATAAACACCGACAGGCTCTGGGCCGCCTGCTGCGCCGGGACGCCAAAGGCCCGACCGATATCGGTCAGGGCCGGGCTAAAGAGGGTCTGGGCGATCTGCGGGAACATCAGCAGGGCCATGGCCAGGGGCAACAGGGAACGGGGATTCATCAGGTGGATGCTCGGCAAAAAAACATGCCGGCGATTCTAGGCAGGCGCGGCTGGCGTATTATCGCAACCCGGCCAATAAACAGCGGAAATCGGACAAAGATGGCATGGCTCGATCCCCAGGCACGCTTCGACCCGGACCCCTTCAGCGCACCGGTGATCGGCGTTGCCGCCACCCTCGGCGATCATGACTCCGGCCTGCACCGGCACCGTCGCGGGCAACTGCTGTACACCCGCCAGGGCTGCACCCGGATCACCCTCGCCGACCGCCTGTGCCTGCTGCCGCCCTCGCGGGCGGCCTGGATTCCCGGTGGGGTGCAGCACCGGGCGCAGATGCAACAGAGCGTGGATTACCGCTCGCTGTATTTCAGTGTCGAACTCAGTCCGCGCCTGCCGGCGGACGTGGCGGTGATCGATGTCAGTCCCCTGCTGCGCGCCGTGCTGGAGCCCATGGCCCTGGCGGCGTTCGATTGCGACTGGAGCCAGGGCCGCTACCCGCACCTGCTGGGCCTGTGCCTGGAGGAAATCGGCGCTGCGCTGCACCAGCCGCTGTCCTTGCCGCTGCCCTGGGACAAGCGCCTGCAGCCGCTGCTGGAAGACTTGCAGCGCCTGCCACCGGAGCTAAAGGTGCTGGCCACCCGGGTCGGCGCCAGCAGCCGCACCATCGGCCGCATTTTTCAACGCGAGACCGGCCTGGGTTACCAGCAATGGCGCCAGCAATGGCGGCTGATGCGCGCCATCGAGTTGCTGGCCACCGGCCGTAGCATCGGCTACACGGCCTTCGAACTGGGCTTTGCCAGTGACAGCATCTTTATCGCCTTCTTCAAAGCCATGACCGGCACCACGCCTCGGGCCTACTTCAAATGAGGAACCGCAACGGGGCACCTCAGGTGCGGCTGCGCAACCACTGCAGAAAGCCCTTCTTGGCCACAGGCTTGGGTGGCGACTGGGCCAGGCTCTGGGCAATGTGCTGGCGGAAGTCCAGCAGGGTCTTCATGGCGTCGCCGATGTCGTGACGGGCATCCAGGCAGGGTTTGAGGAACTCGTTGTCGATGCGGTACAGGCTGCAGAAGGTCTTGGCCGAAAACTCCGCGAGCGTCGCCTGCTCGGCCACCACGCCCGCCTCGCCGATCACTTCACCCGGGCCCATGCGCCCGGGTTCGAAGGGCTTGCCGTCACGCTGCATGGTCACCGACACCACGCCGGACTCGATGATGAACAGGTGATCGCTGACCGCCCCCGCCGGCAGGATGGTTTCGCCGGCACGGAAGGTCTGCAACTGCATGTTCTGGCTGAAGGTGTCCTTCTCTTCCTGGCGCAGGGTGGAAAAGATACTGGAGGCGTCCAGCAGCGCCCGAGGTCGGGACAGCACCTGGTTCTGCACCGGCTCGTCGCTGGACAGCAGGCTGATGCCGCTGGCCTGCAAATGACGGAATGCCAGGTCGAACAGCTGGTTTCGCACTTCGCGCTTCTGCCCCATGGTGGCGACGAAGCCGCTGATCTCGTATTCCGCGCCGCTGCTGCCGGAGCTTTTCAGGGCCACGCTGGGGGCCGGGGTGCCGAGCAGGAAACGGCAGCCGAGCATGGCCCGTTCCAGGGCCTCGATGACCTTCTGTGGGCGAGCGTGGGGGCTGACCTGCACGCTGATGGATAAACCATAGATATCGCTGGGGCGGCTGAAGTTGGTGATCTTGGCCTTGGACGCCAGGGAGTTGGGGATCACCACCATGCTGCCCTGGGAGGTCTGCAGCCGGGTCGCCCGCCAATCGATGTCCACTACCCGGCCTTCGGTGCCGTCGATGGCGATCCAGTCATCGATCTGATAGGGCTTGGTGGTATTGAGGACCAGGCCGGAAAACAGGTCGCTGAGGGTGCTTTGCAGGGCCAGGCCGACGATGATCGCCAGCGCCCCGGAGGTGGCCAGTACGCCCTTGACCGGCAGGTCCAGCACGTAGGCCAGGGCGGCGATGATGGCGATCAGGAAGATCACCGCACCCATCAAGTCCTGCAACAGCCGCCCGGTGTGACCGACCCGCTGCATCATCAGGGTGCCCAGCAACACCGTCAGGGTCCGGGCGCCGAACAGCCACCAGCCGATCTGTAAACCGGTGGCCGCCAGGTGCAACGGCACATCGTCCGGCCAGGGCGCCGTCTGCATGGGGCTCAGGCCCTGGTTGAACAGCATCAGGCTGTACAGGCAGAACATCAGCACCCGTACCGCCAGCTTCCAGCGATCGCCCTGGGTACCGATCAGGTGCCACAGGGCAAGGTCCAGCAGCAACAGCGTCATCGCGGCCAACAGCAGGTGATCGGCGAATGGGGCAAGCATCGAGCAACTCCAGCAGGACAATGGCGGCAAGATCGCACGAAAGACGCTGGGGCAGGTATAGCTGGAAAAGACAAAAACCGGTGATGCGGCCATGCCACGCAACGGCGGGCGCGATGCCCGCCGTTGCCGGGGCTTTACTGGCCCTGGGTCAGGGTGTTGTAGCTGGTCATCAGGTTGCGGTAGTCGGGGATGTGGTTGGAAAACAGAGTGCCCAGGCCTTCGACATCGTTGCGCCAGTCACGATGCAGCTCGCACGCCAGGCCGAACCAGGTCATCAACTGCGCGCCGGCGTTGGACATGCGGTTCCAGGCCGAGTCCCGGGTCAGCGCATTGAAGGTGCCGGAGGCATCGGTGACCACAAAGACTTCAAAGCCTTCTTCCAGGGCCGAGAGCGCCGGGAACGCCACGCAGACTTCGGTGACCACCCCGGCAATGATCAGTTGCTTCTTGCCGGTGGCCTTGATCGCCTTGACGAAGTCTTCGTTGTCCCAGGCGTTGATCTGGCCGGGACGGGCAATGTACGGCGCGTCGGGAAACAGCGCCTTGAGCTCTGGCACCAGCGGGCCGTTGGGTCCGGTTTCGAAACTGGTGGTGAGGATGGTCGGCAGCTTGAAGTACTTGGCCAGGTCGGCCAGGGCCAGCACGTTGTTCTTGAAGCGATCAGGCTCGATATCGCGGACCAGCGACAGCAGGCCGGCCTGGTGATCAACCAGCAGAACGGCGGCATTTTCCTTGTCGAGACGTTTGTAGGCGTTAGTCATGGTGAGTCCTCGCTAATGATCGATGCCGGATTACCCGGCTGGGGTTAAACCCATGGCCGCACCTGTAGCGTGAGGGCGGACATTGGGGATAGCGCGCGACTCGCAGAGCCTAGTCGGCCATGCGCGCCGCGCCAGCGCTGCCGGTCAGTGACCGGTGGCGTCCATCTGGCCGAAGCGTCCCGATTGAAAGTCGACGAAGGCCTGATGAATTTCCTCTTCGCTGTTCATCACGAACGGGCCGTGACCGACGATGGGTTCGTCGATGGGCTCGCCGCTGAGCAACAGCACAATCGCGTCGCTGCCGGCTTGCAGGCTGATCAGGTCGCCCTCGCGTTCCAACAGTGCCAACTGTCCTTGCGCGACCCGCTCCTGGCCATTGACCTGCAGCGTGCCACGCAGCACCACCAAGGCGGTGTTGCGCCCCGGGTGCAGGGGCAGCTCCAGGTGCTTGCCGGCCAGCAGGCGCATGTCCCAGACGTCAATGGGGGTGAAGGTCCGCGCCGGGCCGCGCTGGCCGGCGAACTCACCGGCAATCAGGCGCAGGCTGCCGGCATGGCCGGGCAGCGGGAGCTGCTGGATGTCCGCCGCAACGAGGGTCTGGTAACCGGGAGCTGCGAGCTTGTCCTTCGCCGGCAGGTTGACCCACAGCTGGACCATTTCCAGATTGCCGCCATGCCGGGCGAAATCGGCGGAGTGGTACTCCTCATGGAGAATCCCCGAAGCGGCGGTCATCCACTGCACGTCGCCCGGACCGATCTTGCCGCCGCTGCCGGTGGAATCACGGTGCTCCACTTCGCCGTCGTAGACGATGGTCACTGTCTCGAAGCCGCGATGGGGATGTTCACCGACCCCACGGCGGGTGTTGGTGGGGCTGAACTGGGCGGGGCCGGCGTGATCCAGCAGCAGGAACGGGCTGATGTGCTGACCCAGGTTGTCGTAGGAAAACAGGGTGCGGACCGGGAAGCCGTCACCGACCCAGTGAGGCCGGGGGCTGGTGTAGATGCCGATGATGTTTTTCATGTCGTCCTCCAGAACTATCTGATGGACACACCTTAAAACTCACACCTTTGCCGCGCTAGACTGCAAAAATCGCCCTTAGCGTTCTATTTGGAGAACGATCTTGGAAGACCTGAATACCCTCTACTACTTCACCCAAGTGGTGGAGCACCGAGGATTCGCCGCCGCCGGGCGCGCCCTGGACATGCCCAAGTCCAAGCTCAGCCGACGGATTGCCCAGCTGGAGGAGCGCCTCGGCGTGCGCCTGATCCAGCGCACCAGCCGCCACTGTTCGCTGACCGAGATCGGCCAGGAGTATTACCAGCGCTGCCTGGCCATGCGGGTGGAAGCCGAGGGCGCGGCGGAAGTCATCGAACGCAATCGCTCCGAACCTCAAGGCCTGGTGCGCGTGGCCTGCCCCACGGCCCTGCTCAACTCCTGGGTCGGGCCGATGCTCACCCGTTTCATGCTCAAGTACCCCCTGGTCGAGCTGTTCATCGAAAGCACCAACCGCCGGGTCGACCTGATTCACGAGGGCTTCGACATTGCCCTGCGGGTGCGCTTCCCGCCCCTGGAAAACACCGATCTGGTGATGAAGGTACTGGGCAACAGCACCCAGAGCCTGGTGGGCCATCCGGACTTTCTCCAGCGCCTGTCGAGCCCGGCTACACCGGCAGATCTCAGTGGCCTGCCGAGCCTGCACTGGGGAGCGGCGCAACGCGATTACCAATGGCAGTTGCTGGGGCCCGACGGCGCCGAAGCCTTGATCCGCCATCGGCCGCGGATGGTCACCGACGACTTGCTGGCCCTGCGCCACGCGGTGCTGGCGGGCGTCGGCATCGCCCACCTGCCCAAGGTGGTGGTCCGCGAGGACCTGGACGCCGGGCGCCTGCTGGAACTGGTGCCCGGCTGGGCGCCGCGCTGCGGGATCGTCCACGCCATCTTCCCGTCACGCCGCGGCCTGCTGCCTTCGGTACGCAGCCTGATCGACTTTCTCGGCGAGGAGTTCAGCCACAGCGACATGGCCTGACCCCGACGCCGGCTCCATCGGCGGCGCCTTGTCCGCAGCGCAACGTAAAACGGCATCCCTGGGGATGCCGTTCTGCATAGAGCGCGATTGAATCAATTGGCACTGGCGCGCCAGCCGCCGTGCTGCAGTTCCGGCAGCCACTGAATGCCGCCCGACCTGGAGGTCCGGAACACGGGCGGATCGATCTGCTGCATCAAACGCCGGATCGCCTCGCTGTCCGGCAACTCGGCGCGGCTGGCCTGGATCCGGTGCCGCAGGCTGCTGGGGATGGGTGGAAAGCGCTGGCTGTCATAGATCAGGGCGTGGCCGAGCTGGGGATTGTCCAGGCAGAAGTCCAGCAGATCGAAACCGCTGTGGGTGGCCAGGCTGCCGTTGATGATCAGCAGATCGAACGGATCACAGGCGTACTCCACCAGCGAAAGCAGTTCCTCCAATGTGTGCACGGGTGCAATGCGGTAGTAATTCAGTTGATTCAAGGTTCGTTCGATCTGCATGCGATGAAAATGTTGATCATCGGCAATCAGTATGCGCAGCGCTCTATTGGACATTTCTGGATCCTGCTTTTGAGACTACGACCGGCGACTGCCGGCCTTCCTCCTAGATCGGTAGAAGGCTAGGGAAGTGTCGGAGGGTTTTCTCTAGGATTAATCTGAAAACCACGCCCAGCATGCTCTTGCCGTAGTTTTTTCGGACAAGTCAGCTACTGCACAAGCCCAACCGCTAGCTCTTTCTAAGTCGCTCACTACCTTAATCGCCGCCCGGTTTTTTTAGCAGAGGGGTACGAGACTGAAAGGTCTTGTTGTTTTGTAAGGCTTTTCCCAGAACCCACTGCCGGTCTCTGAGAACAGCAAAAGACAACACGCCAGCCATCATCAAGCCCCTATCACTCGGTGGTGCTCGGGCTCCAGAACGCCTGCTGCACCAGGGCCGAGGTGGACAGCCGCGCCACCAGCGCATCCAGTTCTTCACCGTCCACCGAGGTGCTGGCCAGAGTCGCCTCGATCTCCACTTCATCGTTGCCAAAAGCATGCACATCGACATCGCTGGCCGGGTAATTGCTGCGCGTCAACTCGGCTTCCAGCAAGGCGAACACGGCCTTCTGGTTCGAACGCTGGGCAATGACGTAGACGATGTTGGTGACCTCGGCGGAGATCACGTCCAGTGGCTGGCGGTTGATGTTGTTGACGATGGGCCGCAACAGGGTATTGGCGGCCAGCACGAACAGGGTGCCCAGCAGGGCTTCGAGAACCAGATCGGCACCGGCACAGGCGCCCACCGCCGCCGAAGCCCAAAGGGTGGCGGCGGTGTTCAGCCCGCGGACGTTGCCCTCCTCGCGCATGATCACCCCGGCGCCGAGAAAGCCGATGCCCGACACCACGTAGGCCACCACCCGCACCGCGCCGTCGGCACCGCCCAGGCGGTTGGCCATGTCGACGAAAATCGCCGCGCCCACCGCCACCAGCACGTTGGTGCGCAAGCCCGCGGTGCGCTGCCGGTACTGGCGTTCAAAGCCGATCAGGCCGCCAAGGATAAAAGCCGCGCTGAGGCTGACCAGGGTATCGATCAGCGAGTCCAGGTTGATGTTGTGCAAGGCCTGCATATCGAAAATCCTCTTGGCGACTAGCGGCAAGCTACAAGCAGCAAGTTACAAGCAGTACGCCGCAAACCCGAAACTTGCCGCTGGCCACCACGACGCGGCAAGAGGAATCGAACAGTTCTCAAGCCAAGGTTCAGGAACGCCTTCGCCGGCAAGCCGGCTCCTGCAAAAAACACCCGGGATAACCCCGAACGGCAGGAGCCGGCTTGCCGGCGAAGAGCTCTGCAAGATTGTCTTGGCGCCCGTCCGCGCAGGCCACGCAAGAGCGGCCGTGGCGCCGGTCAGCTGGCGGTGGCCAGCAGCAGGTCGCGGACCGAGCGGCTATGACCGCGGGTCTTGCCATGTTCGTACAGCGAATCGGCGATCTCCTGGGCACGAATCGGCAGTACCGACAGCAAGGTGTCGCTCAAGCCATGGCTGGCCTGGCTGAAGCCCTGCATGTAGATACCGGCCTTGCAGCGCTCGTCGGTGATCACCCGATAGTTGCGGTCCACTTCGAAGTCGCCCAGGTATTCCTGCAGAGGCGCCAGCAGTTGACGATGCATCTGGCGCTCATAACCGGTGGCCAGCACTACCGCGTCGTAGTGCTCAGTGGTGCAGGCGCCGGTGGCATTGTTGCGCAGCACCAACTCGATGCCTTGATCGGTAGCCACGGCTTTTTCCACCAGGGTCAGGGTGCGGAATGCGTGACGGGCGATCCCCGAGACTTTCTGGCGATAGAAGATCCCGTAGATGCGTTCGATCAGGTCGATGTCCACCACCGAATAGTTGGTGTTGTGGTACTCGTTGACCAGGCGCTCACGTTCGCTACTGGCTTGCTGGAACACCAGGTCGGTGAACTCGGGCGAGAACACTTCGTTGACAAAGGGACTGTCGTCGGCCGGTTTGAGTGCCGAGCCACGGATCATCATGTCCACCTGCACCGACGGGAAGCTGTCATTGAGGTCAATGAAGGCCTCCGCTGCACTCTGGCCGCCACCAATGATGGCGATTTTCATCTTCTTGCCGGCGACACAAGGTTGTTCTGCCATGCGCTCCAGGTACTGAGAATGATGGAAGACCCGAGGGTCGCCCTTGAGCGCCTTGAAAGTCTCGGGAATCCGCGGCGTTCCACCAGCGCTGACCACCACCGAGCGGGTGCTGCGGATGAACTCTTCCCCCTGGGCATTGCGCGAGATGACCCGCAGCGCCTCGACTTGCTGGTTGTGCAACAGCGGCTCAATGGCCAGGACCTCTTCGCCGTAGCGGCTCTGGTCCTTGAATTGAGCGGCGACCCAGCGCAGATAGTCGTTGAACTCCATGCGGCACGGATAAAAGGTCCCGAGGTTGATGAAGTCCACCAGGCGTCCATGGTGCTTGAGGTAGTTGACGAACGAGTAAGGGCTGGTGGGGTTGCGCAGGGTGACCAGGTCCTTGAGGAAGGAAATCTGCAGTTCACTCTGGGTCACCAGGGTATTGCCGTGCCAGCGATAATCGGCCTGTTTGTCGAGAAACAGCACGTCCAGAGGACCCTGAACCTGGCCGCGCTCCTCCAGCGCAATGGCCAGCGCCAGGTTCGAGGGACCAAAACCGATACCAATCAAATCGTGAACGATGGCCGATGCCATTGCCTGTGTCATGTCCAGTGTCCTCTGGAGAAGCCCCTCAACGCGGGGAATTACGCCGGTGACCTGGCCGGCCCCTGAGGGCCAACAGGTCGTCTGTTGAGTAGGAACGAGGACGATGAAAAAAAATTTAACCCACTGCCCCGGCTGTCCGGCAAACAAAAGTCAGCCGCCACTACACCAGGCTCAGTGCCGCCAGCATGCGCCGCTGGTCACTGAGCTTCCCACTGACGCAGGCGCACCCGGCAATGCTTCATGGCATTGACGATGTGTTTTTCCACCAGGCTGCGGGAAATGCCCAGATGCTCGGCAATCTGCACATGGGACAGACCTTCAAGCTTGCGCAGCAGAAAACTCTCGCGGCACAGCCGGGGCAGTTCCGCCAAGGCTCGCTGGAGCATCTCCAGGCGCTGCCCCTGATCCAGGCTCGCCTGCGGTGACGGACTGAAGCAGTGCTCTTGCTGGTCGAGTGCTTCCAGGGGTTCGGATTGACGCAGCTGGTTACGCCGATGGTCATCGATCACCAGATTCAGCGCCGTGCGATAAAGGAAGGCCCGCGGCTGCTCGATGGGAGGAGCGCTGGGGCGCTCCAGCACCCGCACAAAGGCGTCATGGGCAACGTCCTCGGCGGCCTGGCGGTTGCCAAGCCTGGCGCTGAGGAAGCCCATCAGCTCGCGGTAGTAACTTTCCAACATGACTCCCGACCCAGGTGGGTGATTTCTGTCCTTGAACAAGATCCGTGGCAAGGGGACTGATCCAGTCATTCAATGATGGCAGTTTAGGAGCGACGTAATTTATAGTAATTCTCATATAGATTTAAAGTACTGCTGCAGCGATCCGTAGATATTTCGTGTTCAAGCAGCTGTAACCCCATGTGTCGGGAGTTAAATTCCCCCGCGCGCTTCTCGTTTACCTGACAGCTCCCCGTATCTGCCGCCCCGACGGCAGCGCCCGGCCTTGCCTCGTGAAGCAGCAACGGCTGGATGACGGGCCGATTTCCCCTGGCCGGAACCCTGCATGAAACGTCCCCGACATACCCGACGCGCCCTGCTTGCCGCACTCTGCTTGATTCCCGTTGTAGCCATCACTGCCTGGACCTTCATTCCCCCTGGGCGCGATCAGTTCGCGACGGTGCAAGTCAGCCGTGGCGATATCGAAAGCAGCGTCACCGCCCTGGGCACCCTGCAGCCCCGACGCTATGTCGACGTCGGCGCCCAGGCCTCCGGGCAGATCCGCAAGATCCACGTCGAGGCCGGCGACACAGTCAAGGAAGGCCAATTGCTGGTGGAGATCGACCCTGCCACCCAACAGGCCAAGCTCGACGCCAGCCGTTTCGCCATTGAGAACCTGCAGGCCCAGTTGCAGGAGCAGTACGCCCAGAACCAGCTGGCCCGGCAAAAATACCAGCGCCAGCAGAACCTGGCGGCCGGCGGCGCCACTCGCGAAGAGGACGTACAGACCGCCCAGGCCGAACTCAAGGCCACCCAGGCACGCATCGACATGTACAAGGCGCAGATCCGCCAGGCCCAGGCCAGCTTGCGCAGCGACCAGGCGGAACTGGGCTATACGCGCATCTACGCCCCCATGTCCGGCACCGTGGTCGCGGTGGACGCTCGCGAAGGCCAGACCCTCAACGCCCAGCAGCAAACACCGCTGATCCTGCGCATCGCCAAACTCTCGCCCATGACCGTCTGGGCCGAAGTCTCGGAAGCCGATATCGGCCACGTCAAACCCGGCATGCAGGCCTACTTCACCACCCTGAGCGGTGGCAACCGGCGCTGGACCAGCACCGTGCGGCAGATCCTGCCCATTCCGCCCAAGCCGCTGAACGAAACCAGCCAGGGCAGCGGCAGCCCCACCAGCACCAGCAAGAGCGGCAGCGGCCGGGTAGTGCTCTATACCGTACTGCTGGACGTGGACAACGCCGACAACGCGCTGATGGCGGAAATGACCACCCAGGTGTTCTTCGTCGCCAACCAGGCAAAAAATGTCCTCACCGCCCCCATCGCCGCTCTGCAGGGCAGCACTGAGCCGGACCTGCAGACTGCCCGGGTGGTGGCCAAGAACGGTTCGATCGACGAGCGCAAAGTCCGGGTCGGTATCAGTGACCGCCTGCGCATCCAGATCCTCGACGGCTTGAACGAAGGTGATCACCTGCTGATCGGCCCGGCCAACAGCAGCGGGGGTTGAATGCAGACTCCGCTGATCGACCTCAGAGACATCCGCAAATCCTACGGCGGCGGCGACAGCCCGCAAGTCGATGTCCTGCGCGGCATCGACCTATCGATCCACGCCGGGGAATTCGTCGCCATCGTTGGCGCCTCCGGCTCCGGCAAGTCGACCCTGATGAACATCCTCGGCTGCCTGGACCGTCCGACGTCCGGCGAGTACCTGTTCGCCGGGGAGAACGTCGCCCAGCTCGACAGCGACGAACTGGCCTGGCTGCGCCGCGAAGCCTTTGGCTTCGTATTCCAGGGCTACCACCTGATCCCCTCGGCCTCGGCCCAGGAAAACGTCGAGATGCCGGCCATCTACGCCGGCACCCCGACCGCCGAACGCCACGCCCGCGCCGCCGCCCTGCTGGAGCGCCTGGGCCTGGCCAGTCGCAGCGGCAACCGCCCGCATCAACTGTCCGGCGGTCAGCAGCAACGGGTGTCCATCGCCCGCGCCCTGATGAACGGCGGCCACATCATCCTCGCCGACGAACCCACCGGCGCCCTGGACAGCCACAGCGGCGCCGAAGTCATGGCCCTGCTGGACGAACTGGCCAGCCAGGGCCACGTGGTGATCCTCATCACCCACGACCGTGAAGTGGCGGCCCGGGCCAAGCGCATCATCGAAATCCGCGACGGCGAAATCATCAGCGACACCGCCCACCACGACCCATCGGTACAGACCAGCGCCAACGCCGGCGCCCTGCAGGCGGTGGACCTGCGCCAGCGCCTGGCCGACGGCAGCGAAGCCACCGGCGCCTGGAAGGGCGAACTGCTGGAAGCGGTGCAGGCCGCCTGGCGGGTGATGTGGATCAACCGCTTCCGCACGGCCCTGACCCTGCTGGGGATCGTCATTGGCGTCGCTTCGGTGGTGGTGATGCTGGCCGTGGGCGAAGGCAGCAAGCGCCAGGTGATGGCGCAGATGGGGGCCTTCGGTTCGAACATCCTTTACCTCAGCGGACACTCGCCCAACCCGCGCGCGCCGCAAGGCATCATCAGCCTCGACGACGTCGCGGCCGTGGCCACCCTGCCCCAGGTCAAGCGCATCATGCCGGTCAACGGCTCGGAAGCCGTGGTGCGTTTCGGCAATGCCGATCACATGAGCTACGTAGGGGGCAACGACACCAACTTCCCGCACATCTTCAACTGGCCGGTGGTCGAAGGCAGCTACTTCACCGAGGCCGACGAACGAGCCGGCGCCGCGGTCGCGGTGATCGGCAAGAAGGTCCGGGAAAAACTGCTCAAGGACGTCGCCAACCCCATCGGCCAGTACATCCTGATCGAAAACGCCCCCTTCCAGGTGGTCGGCGTACTGATGGGCAAAGGCGCCAGTTCCGGCGACCAGGACAGCGACGATCGCATCGCCGTGCCCTACTCCGCCGCCAGCACCCGCCTGTTTGGCAGTCGCAATCCGGAGTACGTGGCCATCGCCGCGGCGGACGCCAGCAAGGTCGAGGAAGCCGAGCAAGCCATCGACCAACTGATGCTGCGCCTGCACAACGGCCAGCGCGACTATGAGCTGACCAACAACGCGGCGATGATCCAGGCCGAGGCCCGCACCCAGAACACCCTGTCCTTGATGCTCGGCGCCATTGCCGCGATCTCGCTGCTGGTGGGCGGTATCGGGGTGATGAACATCATGCTCATGACCGTGCGCGAACGCACCCGAGAGATTGGCATCCGCATGGCCACCGGCGCTCGCCAGCGCGACATCCTGCGCCAGTTCCTCACCGAAGCGGTGATGCTCTCGGTGGTCGGCGGCCTGACCGGCATCGCCCTGGCCCTGCTGATCGGTGGCGTACTGATCCTCAGTGAAGTGGCGATCGCCTTCTCCCTGGTCGCCGTCCTCGGCGCCTTCGGCTGCGCCCTGGTCACCGGCGTCATCTTCGGCTTCATGCCGGCCCGCAAAGCTGCCCGGCTCGACCCGGTCACGGCCCTTACCAGTGAATGATCGAACGATGAAAACACCCCTGAGCCTTCTGGCCGCCTGCATACTGCTGGCCGCCTGCAGCAGCCCCGCACCGCGCCCGGACAGCGGCCTGCAAGCCCCCGCCACCTGGCAAACAGCCAACACCCCCGCCGCCCAGGCCGACAACCGGCAATGGTGGAGCCAGTTCGCCAGCCCGGACCTGGACCGCCTGATCGCCCAGGCCCGCGATGGCAGCTTCGATCTGGCCGCAGCGGTGGCCCGGGTGCGCCAGGCCCAGGCCAGCGCCGTGATCGCCGGCGCGCCACTGCTACCCGAGCTCAAGGGCGGGCTCAACGCCAACCGGCAGAAACTGCTGCGCGGCAAGGGCTACAGCAAGTTGGACGCCACCAGCGACAACCAGGCCGTGGACTATTTCGATGCCAGCCTCAGCGCCAGCTACGAGATCGACTTCTGGGGCGGCCGCCACGCCTCCCGCGACAGCGCCCTGCTGGGGGTCAAGGCCAGCGAGTTCGACCGGGCCACCGTGGAACTGACCCTGCTCAGCGGCGTCGCCAACAGCTACACCCAGGCCCTGGCGCTGAGCGAACAAAGCCGGATCGCCCAGCTGAACCTGGACAACGCCCTGAACGTGCTCAAGCTGGTGCAGACCCGCTACGACTCGGGCTCGGCCACGGCCCTGGAACTGGCCCAGCAACGCAGCCTGGTCGCCGCCCAGCAACGCCAGTTGCCCCTGGCGCAGCAACAGGCCGAAGAAGCCCGGATCACCCTCGCCGCCCTGCTCGGGCAACCGGTGCAGGCGCTCAACCTGGGCCACCAGGACTTCACCCAACTGCAATGGCCGAGCATCAATGCCGGCGTCCCCAGCGACCTACTGAGCCGGCGTCCGGACATTGCCAGCGCCGAGGCCAAACTGGCCGCGGCCCAGGCCGACGTCAAAGTGGCGCGGGCGGCCATGTTGCCCAGCGTGACCCTGAGCGCCAGCCTCGGCTCCGGTGCCAGCCACGCCCCGGACCTGCTGCGCAGTCCCTTCTACAACCTCGGCGCCGGGCTCGTGGCACCGATCTTCAACGCCGGGCGCCTGAGCGCCGAACGGGACAAGGCCACGGCCCGCCAAGAAGAACTGCTGGAAAGCTATCGCGGGGCGATCATCAATGGTTTTGCCGATGTGGAGAAGGCCCTCAACAGCATTCGCGGCCTGGACCAGCAACGCCAGTGGCAGAGCGAGGAATTGAACCAGGCGCAACGGGCCTTCGAGATCGCCCAGAGCCGCTACCAGGCCGGCGCCGAAGACCTGCTGACCGTTCTGGAAACCCAGCGCACCCTGTACGCCGCCCAGGATCAGAACGTGCAACTGCGGCTGTCACGGCTGCAGTCCAGCATTGCCCTGTACAAGGCCCTGGGTGGCGGCTGGAATCAATGAATCAGCAAAAGCTCGCATGGCCAGCGGTATCACCACTGGCCATCGTCGCAACGACGGCCGGGGCCCTGATGACCTAGAATCTGCGACCACCAACAGACGCGAGCAACACCCCCACCATGCCCATCGGAACCGAGCTGGACGCCTCCCTGGCAGACGTACTGTCGATGCTGAAAAGAGCATTCCCGAACGGAGTCAGCCCAACCGATTACCGCCCTCTTCTGGCAGCGCTATATGAACATCTGTCAGATCGAAACCTGGCGAATGTCATCTCACAGCTCACCCACAAGGACCCGGATCTGGTCCTCAACGAGATCTACGAGGCCGTGACCAGCAAGAAACCGAAAGCCCAGGAGATAGCATCGCTAACTCAGCGCCTGAACCATCACGGAGCGTCTGAAACACTGGCCGACAGCTGATGCATCGCCCCTCAAGAAGACCAGGACAATGAACTTCAGTGAATTTGAACAACTGCTGAATGCCAAGAAGAACCTCCATCCGATCTGGTTTGAGCTCCCTTCGGACAGCGCCGCCACCGAGGAGGACATCACCGAGGCTCAAAATGACCTGGCGCTGCGACTTCCTGTCGAGTACCGCCAGCTCCTGCTGAAGCATGGGGGCGGCTACTTTGCCTTGGGAATCGTCTACTCACTGGACAGAGACAGCGATTTCAACCTGGCCAGAATCAATCGACAACACCCACTGATTGGCAAGTGTCATCTGTTGTTTTCAGAGAACGGCTGCGGCGACTTCTACGGATTCCGGATTGAAAATACCCAATGCCTGGCAGAGGTGTGCTTTTTTGATCATGAAACCCAAGCATGGCAGCAGACCGGATACCCAGAACTGTTCAGCTTCCTGGCCGAAGTGGCCCTTTCGATCTGAACACCCCTAGCAACGACCTCCAGACTCGAAGTTCACGCTCAGTCCGGCGCCGCTACAGCAGTCGCTGCCTGACCTTCAAATGCCGCGCATACCAGGGCCGGCGAGGCACCTTGCGCAGCAGATCGGCCAACTGCTTTTCATCCTCGATAAAGGTGATGCGCAGGGCCAGCTTCATGGTTTCCGGGTCCATCTCCACGGTCTTGCCGGTCTGTAATCCAGGGATGGTGCTGCAACCGTGGGTCACCGGCCCCAGCCAGGGATCGCCGGCCTCGACCCAGCGCCCCGGGGCGAACCAGGGCACGCCATTGACTTCCAGACGCTTGAGCTCGCCGGGATGGAAACGTTCGTGGGCACGGAACCAGTCCTCCAGGCGGTCGTCGATCCAGCCATGAAAACGCCAGAACACCGGGCTGACATGGGAGGAGAACGGATCGCCGAGAAAGTCGTTTTCCGGCTGGTACCAGCGCGGGGAAAAGTCCGCCGGATCGCGAGCCATGGGCACCGGTGCACCGCTGGAAGGATCACGCGGCACCGAGGCCCAGCGCATGTGCAGCCAGTCGTGCAGGCCCAGTTCGATTTCCGAGCCGAACTGACCCAAGGTCAGGTTCGCCAGGTAGCGCGGGTTGCGGTACTGCGACTCCCAGACCTGGAAGTTGCTGTGGTAGGTCTCGCCGGCCTTGATGTCGCTGACCCACTGGCTGTAGTCGTCATCGTCATCGGCCAGCCACGCCGGCGGCAGGGAACCGCCGTCATGGTTGTCGAAATAGCGGGCGAAACCCAGGCGATCACGCAGCAGTTCCGGCTGCGGCAGGGGGAAATGCTGCCAGGACGGCAAGTCCTGCATGGAACGCGCCGTGCCCAGCATGTGCCGATGCATGAAGAAGAAATCGATACCCGAGCCGTTGCGATCCTTCTTCGGACCGCGCGCATCGCGCTCCTGCCCCCGAGGACCGGGCTGCCAGCCGATGCCGCGCAGGGCGTCACGCTTCTCTTCGGAAAGCCGGTGCCACTTGTCCCGGGTCGCGTGCCACAGCTGGTGGAACAACCGATGCTCGGGCGACACCAGCCAGGCCAGCAGCGTCGGGTTCAGGCCGATACGCTGGCGAGCCTCGGGAAACATCTGCTTGGTGGCGACAAAGCGGTTGTCCAAGGCGGGCAGCGCCAGGGGCCGGTCCAGGCGCTCGACACGGCCGCTCAGGGTGCCGCTGCCGGCGTTGGCGAAATCGGCCCAGACTTCATCCAGGCTCATCTTGAACTCATAAGTGGCGGCACCGTCCACCGCCGTGGCAGGAATCAATCGCCAGTACATCTCACCCGGCTGTGGGCTCACCAGGTCGGCAACGATCCGGTAGCGCGGCTCGGCGGCGCCGCGCAGGCCCTCGGCGGTATCCAGGTAACCGCGCAGGCCACGCCCGCGCTGGGCGATGTCGAGAAACACTTCCAAGTCCTGGCGCCCCAGGCCATCGAGCCCGGCATCGGCGCCTTCAAAGCGAATGCTCCAGATGCCCCGCAACTGGTCCGCCAAGCGTTGCCCGGCGGTATCCGCCAGCTCCACCGTGGCCTCGCCCGGGGTGATCGGGAATTCCTCACGCGTCAACTCGCGATGCACATAAAACGCCGCCGGCACGGCAGCGCCAGTCAGCGCCAAGCCCGCCATGAACCCTCGTCGAGAAATCGTCATTGCCCTACCTGTGTCAGCCCTGATGCAGGCTTTATCCAAGCTAGAACGTTTATTGCCCACGGAAATTTACCGCCCGCGCAGGGGACTTAAATTTCTTCGTCACTGGCTCGTTCTTCCCAGATAGCAAAGGCCCCCGTGCCTGCACCTTGACGGCGAAACCGACTGAGATGGCAATGACAAAACCACGTTCGAAGAAGGCTCTTTACATCGGCCTGCCGCTGGCCCTGGCGATTGGCGCCGGTGCCGGCTTCCTGGCCTGGGACTACTGGTTCAGGGACAACCCGGGCTACCCGGTCAAGGTGATGAAGCAGGCCGAAGAATTGCAGGAGCGCATCCTCTCCTTCGACAGCCACATTACCGTGCCCCTGGATTTCGGCAGTGCCGGCAACGAGGCCGACAAGGACGGCAGCGGCCAGTTCGACCTGACCAAGGCCGGACGCGGGCGCCTGTCCGGCGCAGCCCTGACGATTTTCGGCTGGCCGGAAATCTGGAACGGCGCAAATGCCCCTCATCGTCCCACGGCGGGCTTTGTCGACGCCGCGCGCAACGAGCAGGAAGCGCGCTACAAGATCCTCACCGGCATGGTCCGCGACTTCCCCAACCAGGTGGGCATTGCCTATACCCCAGACGACTTCCGCCGCCTCAACGGCGAAGGCAAGTTCGCGGTGTTCCTCAGCATGCTCAACGCCTACCCCCTGGGCACCGATCTCGACCAGCTCGATCACTGGGCGGCCCGGGGCATGCGCATGTTCGGTTTCAGCTACGTGGGCAACAACGCCTGGTCCGACTCCTCGCGTCCACTGCCGTTCTTCAACGACACCCCGGACGCCCTCGGCGGCCTGTCCGACCTGGGCCGGCAGGCCGTGCACCGACTCAACGACCTGGGGGTGATCATCGACGTCTCGCAGATGTCGACCAAGGCCCTGGAGCAGGTCAGCCAACTCAGCCGCGCGCCCTTCGTCGCTTCGCACTCGGCGCCCCGGGCCCTGGTGGATATCCCGCGCAACCTCAGCGACAGGGAAATGCAGCTGATCAAGGACAGCGGCGGCGTGGTGCAGATCGTCGGTTTCCCCACCTACATCCGTCCCCTGAGCCAAGCGACCCGGGACAAGCTCAACGCCCTGCGCGCGCGTTTCGACCTGCAACCCTTGACCGGGCTGGAAATGGCCCTGATGCCCGGCGACGCCATCATCACCGTGTGGCCCGAACAGCGTTTCGGCGAATACGCCGGCGAGCTGTACAGCATTGTCGAAGCAGAACCCAAGGCCACCCTCAAGGACTTCGGCGACGCCATCGACTACGCCGTGAAGAAGATCGGCATCGACCACGTCGGCATCAGTTCGGACTTCAACGACGGGGGCGGCCTGGACGGCTGGAAGGATGTCAGCGAGGGCCGCAACGTCACCGCCGAACTGCTGCAGCGCGGCTACAGCGAAGCGGATATCGCCAAGCTCTGGGGCGGCAACTTCCTGCGGGTCTGGGAGCAGGTGCAGAAATCCGCCAAGCCCCTGGCCCATCGCTGATCCCCCCTTTTGCCAACCAGTGAAATGAGCTCATGACCGATCGCCGTACATTTCTCAAACAGGCCGGCATCCTCGCCGCCGGCCTGCCTCTGGGCGCCGGCGCCCTGGCCGCGTCCGGCACCAGCACTAGCGCCCCGTCCCCTGCGCCCAAGGACCCATGGGCGCAACTGCGCCTGCTGTTCGACCAGGACCCGGACTCCATTCACTTTTCCAACTTCCTGGTGACCTCGCACCCAAGGCCCGTGCGTGAAGCCATCGAACGGCATCGCGCCAATATCGACCGCAACCCGGGGCTGGCCATGGACTGGGACCTGCAGGAACCCTGGAAACGCGAGGCCGAGGTGCGTCGATGGGCGGGCCGCTACCTGCAAGCCAAGCCCGGCCAGATCGCCCTCACCGGCAGCACCAGCGAAGGCCTGGCGATGATTTACGGCGGCCTTCACGTGCGGCCCGATCAAGAGATCCTGACCACGGTCCACGAACACTACGCCACCGAATACAGCCTGAATTTCCGCGTGGCCAAACAAGGCACCCAGGTGCGCAAGATCAGCCTGTTCAAGGACCCGCACCGGGTGTCCAAGGATGAAATCCTGGGCTCGATCAAGCGCAGCATCCGCCCCAATACCCGAGTCCTGGGCATGACCTGGGTGCAGTCGGGCAGTGGCGTGAAGCTGCCGATCGGCGAGATCGGCCAGTTGGTGGATGAGTTCAACCGCAACCGCGACGACAAAGACCGAATCATCTATGTGGTGGATGGGGTCCACGGGTTTGGCGTGGATAACCTGGATTTCCCCGACATGCACTGCGACTACTTCATTTCCGGCACTCACAAGTGGATGTTCGGCCCTCGCGGCACCGGGATCATCTGCGCCCGTTCCGAAGAGCTCAAGGACGTTACCCCCAGCGTGCCGACCTTTTCCGAGGACAACAATTTCGCTACCAGCATGACCCCCGGCGGCTACCACGCCTTTGAACACCGCTGGGCCCTGGATGAAGCCTTCAAGCTGCACTTGCAACTGGGCAAGGCCCAGGTCCAGGCGCGCATCCACGCCCTCAACAGCTACCTCAAGCAACGTCTGCAGGAGCTGCCCCAAGTGGAACTGGTCACCCCCCTGAGCCCCGAGCTGTCGGCGGGCTTCACCTTCTTCCGGATCAAGAATCAGGACTGCGACCAGTTCGCCGCCTACCTGATGGCCAATCGGGTGGTGGTCGATGCCGTGGACCGGGACGTCGGTCCGGTGATCCGTACCGCGCCTGGCCTGCTCAACGACGAACAACAGATCGATCGCTTCATGGACCTGCTGCGCAAAAAGGTCTGAAACCGCTCCTCCTTGCGCCCTGCGTCACTTTTAAAAAGAGAGTCATGATGAAACAGCATTCACTGAGCACCGCCCTCCGCCCGCCCCTGGCCAGCCTCTCCCTGGCCCTGCTGCTGAGCCTGTTGCTGCCGACCGCCGCCCAGGCCGCCGCCTCGCCCCAGCCGGGCAAGGTGTTCAAGGACTGCAAGGACTGTCCGGAAATGGTGGTGCTGCCCGCCGGCACCTTCACCATGGGTACCCCCGCTGACGAGGTCGGCCGCCAGGAGGACGAAGGTCCGATGCATGAAGTGACCTTCGCCAAGCCATTCGCCATCGGACGCTTCCAGGTCCTGGCCGGCGAATGGGCCACCTACCTGAAGGAAACCGGCTACCAGATGCCCGACGGCGACACGCGCCCCGGTCGCGAATGCAAGGCCGGTAAACCCCGCTACCCAGTCGGCCCGCGCCAACCGGCGGTGTGCATGGACTTCAACGAAGCCCAGGCCTACACCGCCTGGCTGTCCAAGCGCACCGGCCAGCACTACTACATCGTCAGCGAAGCCATGCGCGAATACGCGGCCCGCGCCGGCAGCACCGGCCCCTTCCCCTTCCCTTTCGACGAGGGCAAGGAATACAGCATTGCCAAGCACGCCAACACCTACGGCCCGGAAGACGGCTTCAGCTTCACTTCGCCCGCCGGCTCCTTCCCCCCTAACGCCTTTGGCGTCTACGACATGCACGGCAATGTCTACGAGTTCACCCCCGACTGCTGGCATGACAGCTATGTCGGCGCCCCCACCGACGGCAGCGCCTGGACCGAGCCCAACTGCAGCGTCCTGCAGATGCGCGGCAACGACTGGACCGAAGCGCCGATTTTTTCCCGCTCAGGCAACCGCAACAACATCTACCCCACCGATCGTGGTGACTGGCTGGGGTTCCGGGTTGCCCGCGACCTTTGACCCTTCCCCTCATCGACTGACGGAGACACACCATGAAAGCAGCTTTGTTCACCCTGTCGCTGAGCGACGGTTCCACCGCCAGCGTGCATGACGCCGAAGAGAACCAGGGCAGCCTGCACACCGAGGGCTTCGCGGCACTGACCTTTCGCAGCGATGGCGAACTGATCGAGATCGCCGGCGAGATTGCCCCCAACTACCCGGCCAGCGCGCTGCTGGCCTTGTTGGGCGGGCATTTCTGCTACAAGAAAAAGTCCGCCCAGGTGCGGGTTCGCCTGCGTGCCAGCCGCGACTTTGCCGTGTCAGCCATCCGCCAGGGGGTCTTTGACACCTTGCTCGCCGTCGATGCCCACCAGGTGGAGCTACAGTGCCGACGCAGTACCTTCTGGCAGCACCCGCTGCCCTGGCTCAGCGCTCCGGCCAGCGCCCACACCGCGCCCTTCTACCAGTTCAGCGGCGAGAAACGTCACCCGCAACGCCCGCCACTGCCCCAGGGCGAGGTGTACCGCCGTCGTCTGCCGGGGCTCAACACCGAGTTCAGCCTGCGCACCATCGATCCGGACCGTGACCTGCAAGCCTTCAATCGCTGGATGAACCTGGAGCAGGTGGCGTTCTTCTGGGAGCAGGCCGGCAGCCTCGACGAGCACGCCGCCTATCTGCAAGACATGCTCGCCGACCCGCGGGTCCATCCGCTGATCGGCTGCTACGACGACGAGCCCTTCGCCTACTTCGAAGTCTACTGGTGCAAGGAAGACCGCATCGCCCCCTACTACGACGTGCAGGACCACGACCGCGGCTGGCACGTGGTGGTGGGCGAGAACAAGCACCAGGGCATCGGCAAGCTCAAGGGCTGGTTCAATTCGCTGATGCACTACATGTTCCTGGATGATCCACGTACCCAGCGCATCCTTGGCGAACCGCGCATCGACCATGACCGGCAGATCGACTTCCTCAAGTCCCAGGGCTTCGGTCACTTGAAGGACATCCAACTGGCCCACAAGAAAGCCGCTCTGCTGCGCCTGGAACGCGAGTTCTTCTTCGATCGGCCACTTTGAGCTGATCCAGCGGTCGCTGCAGCCTCCCGGCAGCGACCGGCGCACGGCGCGACGCCGGGCCTGCGCTAAATCCCCCCAGTGCCACTTCGTCTTCTCTGCAACGGTCTTGAGTCAAGCCCCGTCCCGAACGCGACAGCCTCCTCAAGCCCGGCATTGCAGCGCACTGCACGCAGCGTCGCGCTGTGCACCCCGGACCCTTGCCCGTATGTCGATCCATTTCAGAGGAAGCGCACCAGATGAACCCGACGGCTGCACCCCGGCCCCCATGCCCCAACGCAAACCGCCTCTCACCCGCCCTTATCCGTGCTTGAACCAGGAGTCATCATGAACAGCCCTCCGCGTAGCCGCAGCGCCATCCGTGACCTGCTGGGCCTGCTCAAACCTTTCTGGCCCACCGTGGCCGTCTCGATCGTGCTGGGCATCATCGGCGGCCTGAGCATCACCGTCCTGCTAGCGACCATCAACCAGGCCCTGAACGGCGCCGACGGCCTCAGTCGCGGCGTGGTCCTGACCTTCGCCGGGCTGTGCCTGCTGGCGCTGCTGTGTTCGATTCTGTCGGACATCGGCAGCAACTACGTCGGCCAGCACATCATCAGCAAGCTGCGCAAAGACCTGGGGGAAAAAGTCCTCAGCGCGCCCATCGAGCAGATCGAACGCTATCGCAGCCATCGCCTGATCCCGGTACTGACCCACGACATCGACACCATCAGCGACTTCGCCTTCGCCTTTGCGCCACTGGCCATTTCCCTGACCGTGACCCTGGGCTGCCTGGGTTACCTGGCCCTGCTCTCATGGCCGATGTTCCTGCTGATGCTGGTGGCCATCGTGATTGGTTGCAGCGTGCAGTTTGTTGCGCAAACCAAGGGCATCAAGGGCTTCATGGACGCCCGGGATGAAGAGGACAACCTGCAAAAGCACTACAACGCCATTGCCGACGGCGCCAAGGAACTGCGCATCCACCGGCCGCGCCGCAACCGCATGTTCAACCAGCGGATCAAGCACAGCGCCGAGCACATCTGCAACAAACAGATCGAGTCGGTGAACATTTTCATCGTCGCCAAGACCTTCGGCTCCATGCTGTTTTTCGTGGTCATCGGCCTGGCCCTGGCCCTGCAGTCCTTCTGGCCCAACAACGACCGCGCAGTGATGAGCGGCTTCGTCCTGGTGCTGCTGTACATGAAGGGCCCCCTGGAATTGCTGATCGGCAACCTGCCGATTGTCAGCCGCGCCCAGGTGGCCTTCCGCCGCATCGCCGAACTGTCCGAGCGCTTCTCCTCCCCCGAACCGCACCTGCTGCTCAGTGAAACCGCAAGCCAACCCCAGACCGTGCACAGCCTGGAACTGCACGATGTGCGCTACGCCTTCCCGGCCGTCGAAGGCAGCGCGCCCTTTGCCCTGGGCCCGGTGAACCTGCGGATCAAGCAGGGCGACATCGTCTTCATCGTTGGCGAGAACGGCTGCGGCAAGACCACCCTGATCAAGCTGCTACTGGGCCTGTACCGACCCCAGGAAGGCGAGATCCGCCTCAACGGCCGCCCTGTCACCGCCGAGACCCGCGACGACTATCGACAACTGTTCACCACCATCTTTGCCGACTACTACCTGTTCGATGACCTGGTCCAGGGTGGCGAACAACTGCCCGAAGAGGCCGAACAGTATCTGCGCCGCCTGGAGATCGGGCACAAGGTGAGCATCCGCGACGGGGCCTTCACCACCACCGATCTGTCCACCGGGCAACGCAAGCGACTGGCGCTGGTCAACGCCTGGATCGAGGAACGCCCGGTGCTGGTGTTCGACGAATGGGCCGCCGACCAGGACCCGACCTTCCGGCGGATTTTCTACACCGAGCTGCTGCCGGACCTCAAACGCCTGGGCAAGACCATCATCGTCATCTCCCACGACGATCGCTATTTCGACATTGCCGACCAGTTGGTGCGCATGGAAGCGGGCAAGGTCAGTTGCGAACTCGAACCGGCCTGATTTTTTTCGTATCGGCTTTCCGGTTTTCGGGAAGTCGAACGTCTCATAACAAGTTTGAGAAACATTCACATTTAAAACGAATTCCCATTGCCGCTTAATAAGAGCAAATGAACATGCCAGCACCTCTTGGACTCACCCCCCTGAAAAAAGCCCTGCTCATGCGCCATGCGCTGCGGCCGAGCTTGCGTCCCTATCTGCTTGGGGCCGTATTGGCGCTGCCCTGTGCCGCCCAGGTACAGGCCCAGCAAGCCAATTTCGATATTCCTGCACAGTCCCTGGGCAGCGCCTTGCAGACATTCGGCCAGCAAGCCGACCTGCAAGTGCTCTACAACCAGGACAGCGTCCAGGGCAAGCGCAGCACGGCGATCAAGGGCGCCTTGCAGCCCGACCAGGCCCTGTCGCAACTGCTGCGCGGGACCGGGGTGAGTTATCAGCGCCAAGGCAACACCGTGACCCTGGTGCAAAGCAGTGGGGCTGTGGAGCTGGGGACCATGAACATTTCCACTCAGGGGCTGGGGAGCACCACTGAGGGGACCGGTTCCTACACCACCGGGCAAAGCAACTCGGCCACGCGCATGGACCTGTCGCTGCGTGAAACGCCGCAGTCGGTGAGCGTCATCACCCGCCAGCAGATGGACGACCAAGGGTTGACCGAACTGGCGCACGTCATGCAGCAGACCCCCGGGATCACCGTCAACCGCGAGAGCTCCGAAGGCTACGTGTATTACTCGCGGGGCTTTGAAATCCAGAACTTCCAGTACGACGGCATTCCCAGCCTGGGCACCGACGGCGGCAACATCCGCGACAACTACAGCATCGGCAACACCCTGATCTACGACCGTATCGAAGTGCTCAAGGGCGCTACCGGCCTGGTCAACGGCATCGGCTATCCGTCCGGGGTGATCAACATGGTGCGCAAGCGCCCCACCCGGGAATTCCAGGGCCACGTCGCCGCCGGCGCCGGTTCCTGGGACCGCTACACCAGCGAAGTGGACGTTTCCGGCCCGCTGGTGGAAGGCGGTGCGATACGCGGACGGATGGTGGCCGGCACCGGCAAGCGCAACAGCTTCATCGACTACCAGAAAGGTGAACAGAACGTCTTCTACGGCATTCTCGAAGGCGACCTGAGCGATTCCACCACCCTCAGCGTCGGCTACGACTACCAGAAGAACAACAACGACGCCACGACCAACACCAGTTTGCCGGTGTTCTACAAGAACGGTAATCGGATCAAGTTCTCCCGTTCCACCAACCCGGCGGACAAGTTCGCCTACCGCAACCAGGAAACCCAGCACGCCTTTGTCGGCCTCGATCACCAGTTCGACAACGACTGGACCTTCAAGGCGACAGTCAATACGCGCAAGTACACCTCGCGGGAAATCATCGCCGGCATGTCCAGCGAGCACGTCAATCTCGACAACAGCCAGGACTATGGCTACCTGCCGCCGGGCGGCGTGGCCAACTTCGGCTCCAACAGCGACGAGAAGTCCTTCGATGCCTACGCCAAGGGTCCGTTCGCGCTGTTTGGGCGCACCCACGAACTGGTGCTGGGCTACAACTATTCCCACGCCACCACCCGCTCCAAGCGTATCGACGGCACCACCACTGGAGTCATCGACGACGTGCTGAACTGGAACAACAGCATGCCCTACCCGACCGACTGGGCCTGGTGGTCGACCTTCGACATCAAGAGCACCCAGAAAGTCTCCTACGCAGCGGTGATCCTCAAGCCCACCGATGCCCTGAACTTCATACTCGGTGCCCGGGTCACCGACTACGACTGGCAGATCGATCGGGTCAACGCCCTGCGCCAACTGCCGAGCATCTCCACCACCAACTCCGGGGAAGTCATTCCCTATGCCGGCATCACCTATGACCTGGACGACTACCACACGGTCTACGCCAGCTACACCGACATCTTCAAACCGCAGCCCTACAGCCTGGACGTCAGCGGCAAGTCCCTGGAGCCGCTCACTGGCCAGAGCTACGAAGTGGGGGTCAAGGGTGAATACTTCGACCGTCGCCTGAACGCCAGCCTGGCGCTGTTCCAGCTCAAGCAGGACAACCTGGGCGAGAATACAGGCGTCATGGGCGTTGACGGCTTCGAGGCCATGCGCGCGATCAAGGGCGCCACCACCAACGGCGTCGAACTGGAAATGGCCGGTGAAGTGCTGCCGGACTGGAACGTCAACGCCGGCTACGTCTACCAGGAGTCCTACGACGCCAAGAACAAGCGCGTGGCCACCACCCAGCCACAGCACTTGTTCAAGGTAGCCACCACCTATCGCCTGCCTGGCGAACTGAACAAAGTCACCGTAGGCGGCAACATGCAATGGCAGAGCTCGACCTCCTTCGTCGACAACAGCTTCGTCGATGCCGCCTACAACCAACTGCCCAGCCACAAATTCACCCGTGCCAGCTACGCCGTGGTGGGCCTGATGAGCAGCTACGACTTCAACCAGAACCTCAAGGCCACGGTCAACCTGAACAACGTCTTCGACCGCAACTACTACAGCGGTATCGGCACCTACAACTCGATCTACTACGGCGACCCGCGCAACGTCATGTTCAACGTCAAATACAGCTTCTGATTCCCTCCAGTTGAACCCCTCCCTGCCCCGGTCACCGGGGCGGGGATTTTTTTGCCCGAGGCGCCAGCCTCGACCCGACGTTTCGCCCCCAGTCTTCGGCATTGCCATTGGATTTGCGCTCCGGCGAAGAGGCCCGCAAGCCATACAGCGCCCGAGCCAAAGCCTTGTTGGCAAGCCAGCTTCAGGGGAATGAGTGCGCGCGTTCAGCTTCAGGCCGGCCGCAAGGCCGCCGTCTGGCTCTTGATCTTGATCTTGATCTGAACGCCCCCGTTAACCACGATGGCCGAACGCAGGTATTGAGCCGTGGGTAACCCGGCAGGGATGCCGGGTTAGGCGCCACCCGGCCAGGGATGGCCGGTGGCGGCGGCCCACGGATCAATGCCGGAGTTCGGGCATGCCTCGCTATGCGAGGCACCGAGTGGAGGGGCAAAGCCCTTTGGTTACTTTGGGGCCCCAAAGTGACTCGCCGTAAGGGCGAAACCGCCAGCCGCCGCACCCGCAGCAATGGATATGCCCCCTCCCAACCGCCAGCGGCCAGCCCCGCAGCAATGGACCTGTACTCCAACCCACGCCGCAAAAGCCCAACCACCACCAGATTTCCCCCATCCAAAAAAAACGGGAGAACAGTCACCTGTCCTCCCGCCCATCACACCAATCAACGATACCTAAACCCCTAACAGCACCTCCCGCCTAACCGGCGTCCCGCCCTGCTGCGCCAACACCTGCGCCAGCGACCGCTCCGCCGAACCATCGGCCAACAGCCAGAGCATCTGCACCAACTGCAGATTCAGCGCCTCTACCGCCGCCTCGCTGAAGGCATTGAGACGATGGTCATAGTGGAACTGCAACTGCCCCTTGAGCTCGACATACAAAGTCAACGCCGAACTGGTCTGCTCGAAGCTGTGCATGCTCTCCAGACGCAAATCACCGACATCCCCACCCGCCGACGCCGCACTGACCGGATAGTTCTCGAACACGATCACCGTGTCGCTCAACTCCCCGCCCGGCAACCCGGCCCAGCGTTCGATATCGCTCAAGGCACTGTAACCGTGCTCGCGCATCAGCAGGTTGCGCCCTTGCAGTTCCTGCAGCCAATCACCCACACGCTGACCCGGCTCGATACTGGCCACCAGCGGCACATCGTTGATGTACAGCCCCAACTGCTGCTCGATGCCCTTGAGCTGTGGCGGGCGGCCGGCGATGGTGGCGCCGCAGGCCACCGTCGACTGACCGCAATGCACATGCAGGAGCAACAGCCAGGCCGCCTGCACCAGGGTGTTGGCGGTGATCTTCTGCTGCCGGGCGAAACGGGTCAGTTGCTCGGTCTGGGCCTCGTCGAACTCGAAGTAATGCTGACGATGCCCACCCCGCTGCCGATCGCCCTGGGCCATCGCGCAGGCACTGAGCAAGGTCGGCACCTTCAGTGGCTTGAGCTGTTCACGCCAGAAGCGTTCGTCGGCCTGCTGGTCACGGGCCTGCAGCCAGGCAATGTAGTCATGGTAGCCAGCCGGTCGGTGACTGATGGCCTGCCCGGTGTAGGCCGCCAACACATCGTTGAACAACTGGAACCCGCTCCAGCCGTCCAACAGGATGTGATGGTTGGTACAGATCAGCCGGTAGCGTCCCTCCCCCAGCTTGATCGCCTGCAGACGCAGCAACGGCGCCTGGGACAGGTCGAAGCCCTTGAGCCGGTCAGCCAGGGCCAGACGCTCCAGCGCAGCGCTGCTCAACACAGTACCGTCGAGCTCCTGGAACGGCACCTCGACCTGCTTGTGGACCACCTGCAGCGGCTGCACCAGGGACCCGCCCCAGACAAAACGGCTGCGCAGGATCTCATGGGTATCCATGGCCTGCTGCCAGGCCTGACGCAGTCGCTGCGGGTCGACGCCTTGCACATCCATGCACATCTGGTTGACGAAGTCCCCCGCCTCATGGTCCTGCAACTCATGCTGCAACAAGGCCTGCTGCATCGGCGCCAATGGGTAGATGTCCTCGATCTGCGCCGGCACCAGCGTCAGGGCGTCGAGCTGTTCCTGGGTCAGCCGCGCCAGCGGGAAGTCCGATGGCGTAACGCCGCCGCGGGCCTGGCAGCAATGCTCCACCAGTGCCTGCAGCGCCTGGACATAGTCCTGGGCCAAAGACTCGATCTGCGCACTGTCGAACATGCGCTGACTGAAGCTCCAGTCCAGGCGCAACTGGCCGTCGTACACCTTGCCGCTGATGGACAGCCAGTTGCCCAGGGGCGCATCGATGCTGGCATCCGCGCCATGGGCCTCGGGCGCCGGAATGAATAGCGCCTGAGGATCATCGAAACTGCCGTCGAACTGCCCCAGGTAGTTGAAGGTGACCCGAGGCTGGGCAAGCCCCTGCAACGCCTCGCGACTGGCGGTATCCCCCAGGTAACGCAGGGCACCGTAGCCGATCCCCTTGTTGGGAATGGCCCGCAGCTGTTCCTTGATCCGCTTGATCGAAGACTCGGCGCTGTCCCCGGCGCTCAGGCGCACCGGGAACACCGAGGTGAACCAGCCCACGGTGCGGCTCAGGTCCAGGTCCTCGAAGAGTTGCTCACGCCCGTGGCCTTCCAGCTGGATCAGGGTCGAAGGCTGTCCGGTCCACTGCCCCATAACCTGGGCCAGGGCCGCCAGCAACAGATCGTTGACCTGGGTCCGGTAGGCGGCTGGAGCGCGTTGCAGCAAGCGTTGGGTGGTCGCGGCATCGAGCTGGACCTGCACGCTGCCAGCGTCACGGCTCAAGGCCTGGGTGCCAGGTTCGACCCCAGGCAACGATGCCTGTGCGCCCGCAAGTTGCGCGCGCCAGTAGGCCAGTTCGGCCCGGGCCTCGGGCCCATGGGCATAGGCTTGCAGGCGTCGGCCAAAGGCCTGATAGGAACTGCTCTTGGCAGGCAACTGCAGCGCTTGCCCGGCCAGCGCCTGGGTGTAGGCGCTTTGCAGGTCCTCGAACAACAGGCGCCAGGACACGCCATCCACCACCAGGTGATGGGCCACCAGCAACAAGCGCTGAGTGGAGTCCGCCAGGGTCACCAACAGCGCCCGCAACAAAGGCCCGCGCTGCAGGTCGAGGCTGCACTGGACCTTCTCGCAGAGCTGCTCCAGCTCGGCGGCGTTGGCGGCTTCGGCCTGCCACAACAGGTCCGGACCGGGCCCGGACTGATCCAGCGGACCATGGCTGGCACTCCAGCCTGCGCTCCCCTGCTGGAACTGCAGACGCAATCCGTCGTGATGTTCAAGCAAGGCTCGCAAGCCCTGCTTCAGGGCCAGCGGGTTCAAGGGCGTGGCCGGAATCAGCAGCACCGACTGATTGAAATGGTGCCGCTGGGGAATCGGCTCGGCAAAGAACAGACGCTGGATCGGCAGCAGCGGCATGTCGCCGCTCACCGGTCCCTGGTCGATGTCGTCCTGCACCCCGCACTGCGCCACCGCCGCCAGCCCTCCGATGGTCTGTTGCTCGAACAGGTCCTTGGGGGTAAAGCGGATCGAGGCCTGACGCGCTCGACTGACCAACTGCAGGGAGATGATCGAGTCCCCGCCCAGCTCGAAGAAGTTGTCGGTCAGACCGACCTGCGCCAGCTTCAGCACGTCCTGCCAGATCTGTGCGAGGCGCTTCTCCAGATCGCTGCGTGGCGCCACATAGGCGTGGCTGGCCTGGACCATTTCCGGCATGGGCAGCGCCTTGCGATCCAGCTTGCCATTGGGCGACAGCGGCAAGCGTTCGAGAAACAGCCAATAGGACGGCACCATGTAGTCGGGCAGGCAGGCCTTCAACGTCTGGCGCAGGGTTTCACGCAACCTTTCCTGGTCTTGCTCGTCCTCACGCGCGGTCGCGGCCGGCACCAGATAAGCCACCAGCCGCCGGCCATGGGCGGTGTCCTGGGCCAGAACCACCGCCTCGCTGACCTGTTCGTGGGCCATCAACCGCGCTTCGATTTCGCCCAGCTCGATGCGGAAGCCACGGATCTTCACCTGGTTGTCGATACGCCCCAGGTACTCGAACACCCCGTCACTGCCCTGGCGCACCACATCCCCGGTGCGATACAGACGTCCCCCCAAGGGGCTGTAGGGATCGGGAACAAAGCGTTCGGCGGTCTGCGCGAAACGTTGCAGATAACCTCGCGCCAAGCCATTGCCGCCGATGTACAGCTCTCCGGCGACCCCCACTGGCAAGGGATTGAGATCGGCATCCAGGACATAGGCGCTGCGCTCGCCGACGCAATGGCCGATGGGCGCATAAGCAGCCTTGCAAGGCTCACCGGCAGCGGTTTTCCACACCAGCGGCGTGACCACGGTTTCGGTGGGCCCGTAACCGTTGATCATGTACTGGGGACGCAACACCTGCTGGACCAGCTCGAAGCTGGCCTGCGGCATGGCATCGCCGCCAAAGCTGTAGAGGCGCATGGGCGGCGGATTGCCGACCCGCTGCACATGTTCCGCCAACTGATGCAGGTACGCCGGAGGAAAACCGGCCATGGTCACGCCATGGCGGCGAATCGCTTCACAGGTCTGCTCCGGGGTCCACAGGCTGTCGTCACGCAGCAGCAGGCTGGCGCCGCAGACAAAGGCGGTCAGCCAGCGTTCATGAGCGCCGTCGAAGGAAAACGACAGGAAGTGCAGTTCACAGTCCTCGGGCGTCATGCCATAGCGTTCGCCGGTGGTGCGACAGTGCATCGCCAGCGGACCATGGGCCACGGTCACGCCCTTGGGCTGACCGGTGGAACCCGAGGTGTAGATCACATAGGCCAGGCTCTCTGGCGCCACTGTTACCGCAGGCGCGGTCAGCGGATGCTGCCCGACCTCCAGGCGCGACAGATCGAGCACCGCCAGACCGGCGGCCGAAGGCAGGCGCTGCAACGACTCGGTGTCACTGAGCAACAGGGCCATGCCGGAATCCGCCATGAGGTAGGCCAGGCGGTCGGCTGGGTAGCTCAGATCCAGCGGCACGAAGGCGCCGCCGGCCTTGAGCACCGCCAGCAAGGCCACCAGCAGCCCCTCGCCCCGGGGCAATGCCACGCCGACCCGGACCTCCTGGCCGACCCCACGGGCCACCAGTTCATGGGCCAGGCGGTTGGCCCGCTGGTCCAGTTCTGCGTAAGTGAAGCGTTGCCCGGCAAACAGCACCGCCTGACGCTCCGGCCAGCGTTGTGCGAGGGCACCGATGCTCTCGTGTACCGCCGGCTCGATCCCCGGCGCGACGGGCGCTATGCATTGGCTCGCCGTCTCGGCCGGGGTCAGCAGCTCGATGGCGCCCAGTTGCAACTGGGGGTTATCAATCAGTTGCGCCAGCAGGTGCAGCAGATGGCCGTTGAGGCGCTCGATCACCGCCGCGCTGAAGGCCTCCCGGGCATAGCCGTAGCTGATGCTCAGGCGCTGCTCCAGCGCCACCGCCACCGACAACGGATAGTTGGTGCGTTCACGACTGTGCACGGCACCGAAGCGCACGCTGGAAGCCTCCTCCTGCTCCAGGGCCTGGGCCACCGGGTAGTTGTCGAAGACCAGCAGGGTATCGAACAGCGCTTCACCACTGCTGCCGGCCCAGCGCTGGATATCGTTGAGCGGCGTATGTTCGTATTCGCGCAGTTGCAGATTGTGCGCCTGCACCTGTTGCAGCCACTGCGCCACGCTCATCTGCGCATCGGGGGTGGCGATCACCGGCAAGGTATTGATGAACAGACCGATCTGCTGCTCGATCCCCGGCAGCTCCGAAGGACGCCCCGCCACCGTCGCGCCAAAGGCCACGGTGCTCTGTCCGGTATAGCGCTGCAACAGCAGGAGCCAGGCCGCCTGCAACAGGGTGTTGGCGGTGATTTTCTGCTGCCGGGCGAAGGCCACCAGGCGCTCGGTCCACGGCTGGGTCCAATCATGGTGGAACTCGCCATGGCCGGCATCCGCGCCCGGGTTTTCCAGGGCGATGCTGCCTGCCAGCCGGGTCGGGGTCGATAAACGCCCCAGTTGCTCGCGCCAGAAACGTTCACAGGCGCTCAGATCCTGGCGTTGCAGCCACTGGATGTAGTCGCGATAACGCCCCGGAGCCTGTGGCGGCACCACCCCGGCGTAGCGTTGCAGGACCTCGTTCATCAACTGCGAACTGCTCCAGCCATCCATCAGGATGTGGTGGTTGGTGTAGATCAGTTGGTAGTCCTGGGCCGTGGTCTGCACCAGGCACAGGCGCAACAACGGTGCACGGTCGAAATGCGCACACAGGCTGCGTTCTTCGCCGGCCAGCGCGTCAAGGGCAGGCTCGCTGGCCTGCCCGTCCGACCAGTCGAGCACCCGGAACGGCAGCACCAGCTGACGCTGGACAATCTGCACCGGTTGCTCCAGCTCCGCTTGCCAGTGGAAAGAGGTACGCAGGATGTCGTGGGCCTGCAGGGCATCTTCCCAGGCCCGGCGGAAACGCTGCGGGTCCAGGCCCTGCACCGACACCCGGAGCTGATTGACGTAATCGTCGCTGGCCTGCTCGTAGAGGGTGTGGAACAGCATGCCCTGCTGCATCGGCGACAAGGGGTACAAGTCGGCGATGGTACGTGGGGCCACCGGCAGCGCATCCAGCTGAGCCTGGTTCAACCCGGCCAGGGGGAAGTCCGATGGCGAGACGCCCGCCGAGGTATCCAGGGTGCAATGCTCGATCAGCGCCTGCAGTTCCAGCAGGTAATCATCGGCCAGGCGCTGAACCGTCTGCGGCTTGAACAACTGATGGCTGAAGCTCCAGCTCAGGGACAGTTCGCCCCCATAGACCTGGCTGTTGACCGTCAACCAATTGCTCAGTGGCGCCTCGTGGTGACGTTCGTCACCGGCCGCTTCCGGCGCCGGAGCCAAGAGTGACTGCGAGTCGAAGCTCTGGTCGAACTGCCCCAGGTAGTTGAAGGTGATCCTCGGCTGCGCAAGCCCCTGCAGGCGTTCGCGGACCGCGTCCGGCCCCAGGTAACGCAACGCGCCATAACCCAGGCCATTGGCCGGGACCCGACGCAAGTCCTCCTTGACCGCCTTGATCGAATCCGAGAGTGGCTGCGCCGGAGTCAGGCACAGCGGATAGAGACTGGTGAACCAGCCCACCGAACGCGACAGGTCGACATCGGCAAACAGTTCCTCGCGCCCGTGACCTTCCAACTGCACCAGCATCTGCGAATGCCCGGTCCAACGGCAGATCACGCGCGCCAGGGCGGCCAGCAACAGGTCGTTGATCTGGGTGCGATAGGCCTTGGGGGCTTCCTGCAACAGCTGGCTGGTCAGCTCCCGAGGCAGCCGGGCATTGATCGCCGTGCCATGGCACGCCAGGTTCGCCCCGGCGGGATAGTCCAGGGGCAGGCCCTGAGGCGCCTGCTCCAGTTGCCGGCACCAGTAATCCAGTTCGTCGGTGTGCCCAAGGCGCTGCGCCCAGTCTTGCAGGTGCACGGCCCAATCCTGGAAAGCACTGGTCTTGGACGGCAGGACCGGCACCGCACCCTCGGCCAACTGCCGATAAAGGCTTTGCAGGTCCTCCAGCAGAATCCGCCAGGACACGCCGTCCACCACCAGGTGATGGATGACCAGCAGCAAACGCTGGCTGCCATCGTCCAGGTCCATCAGCACCGCGCGCAACAGCGGCCCCTGTTCCAGGTCGAGACTGCTCTGGGCCTGTTGGCCCAGTGCCTGAATAGCTGCGGCATCCGCCACCCACTGCCGCCAGAGGCTGACCGGCTCGGGATGCTCCTGGTGTTCGGCCTGCCAGAGGCCGGCGTGCTGTCGGTACCTCAGGCGCAACGCATCGTGCTGCACCAGCAGTTGGTTCAGGGCGCGCTCCAGCAGCGGCACCTGCAACGGCTCGCGAGGGGTCAGCAGCAGCGACTGGTTCCAGTGCTGGCGCTGGGGAATGTCGCTGGCAAAAAATACCTGCTGGATCGGCGTCAGCGGCATCGGGCCACGCACCGGTCCCTGATCGATGAACAAGGCCGTGCCTTGCTTGGCCACCGCTGCCAGCTCAAGAATGCTCTGGCTGCGGAACACGTCCCGGGAGGAAATCTGCAAGCCCGCCTGGCGTGCGCGGCTGACCATCTGGATGGCGATGATCGAGTCGCCACCGAGTTCGAAGAAGTTGTCGTTGATACCGATTCGCGGCTGGTTCAAGACCTCCTGCCAGATATCCACCAGTGTCTGTTGCACGGGGTTCTGTGCCGCACGGTAGAGGTCCTGCGGACGGCCCTGCTCAGGGCGCGGCAAAGCCTGGCGATCCAGCTTGCCGTTGGGGCTCAGGGGCAGCGCCGGCAGCAACAGCAGATGGCTGGGCACCTGATGGGCCGACAGGTGCGCGTTCATGTGCTGCTTGAGCCCTTCCTTGCACTGATCCGGGTCGAGCCCGGACTGGCACACCAGATAGGCCACCAACTGCTTGCCCTGGGGTCCATCCAGGGCCAGTACCGCACACTCGCGCACCCAGGGATGACTGTGCAGGCAGGCCTGGATTTCTCCCGGCTCGACCCGGAAGCCACGAATCTTGATCTGCTGGTCGATGCGCCCGCAGAACTCGATGCTGCCGTCACGGCGGTAGCGCACCTGATCGCCAGTGCGGTACAGGCGGGCGCCGCCCTGCGGGTCGAAAGGATCGGGGATGAAGCTGGCAGCGGTCAGCTCAGGGCGCCGATGGTAATCACGGGCCAGTCCGGCACCGGCCAGATACAGTTCGCCCAGGCTGCCGACGGCGGCCGGCTGGCCTTCGCTGTCCAGCACATAGGCGCGGACATTGGCCAGCGGCCGGCCCAGGGGAATCGACGCAGCCTGGGACCAGTCGCCCTCCACGGCCTGGGTCAGGGCGCCCACGGTGCTTTCGGTCGGCCCGTAGTGGTTGACGATCCGGCACTGCGGCGCCAGGCGCTGGATGCGCTCAACCAGGCTCACCGGGCAGGCTTCGCCACCCAGGACCAAGCATTGACGTGGCAGCACCGCGCCATTGTCCTCACCCAACAGCGCCGCCAGGTGCGAGGGGACAATTTTCAGCACATCGATCTGTTGCTGTTGCAGGTACTGGCCCAGGCCCGCACCGTCCACCGCCAGATCGGCGCTGATCACATGCAGCGCCTGGCCGCCGCACAGGGCACCGAACAGCACCGTGTGCCCAAGGTCCGCCGCCGGCGTGGACACCAGCGCCATGCTGCGGGCCGACGCCAGCGGCAGACGCTGATGAATGGCCGCCACGTAGTTGGCCAGGGCGCCGTGGCTGATGGTCACGCCCTTGGCCCGCCCCGTTGAGCCGGACGTGAAGATCACGTACGCCAGGTGTCCGGGAGCCGTCAGGGGTTCGAGGTTGTCGGCACTCAGGGCCTGGCGTGCCGGCGAATCCTCGAGGGGCTCGATACAGAGCCCGGGCAGATCGGCAAAACGCCCGATCAGCTGCTGTTGGGCCAGCAACTGGGTAATCCCGCTGTCCTCGATCATGCCGTTGAGGCGTTCCTGCGGGTATTCGGGGTCCAGAGGCACGTAGGCGCCGCCGGCCTTGAGCACCGCCAGCAGGCCCACGATCATCTCGATCGAGCGTTGCGCGGCAATGCCCACCAGCACATCCGGCCCCACGCCGCGTTCGCGCAGCTGACGCGCCAGGCGGTTGGCCTGCGCATTGAGCTGTTGATACGTCAGTTGCTGCCCGGCGCAGACCACGGCCGGCGCATCGGGGCTGCGCAGCGCATGCGCCTCGACACAGGCCGGTACCGACAAGGGTGGACGCTCAAAGGCGCTGCCGAGGTTCCACTGCTCCAGTATCTGCGTGCGCTCTGCCGCATCGAGCATCGGCAGTTCGCCCAGGCGACGCTGCGGTTCGCGCACCACCGCCTGCAACAGGTTGTGCCAATGCCGGGCCATCTGCTCGATGGTCTGCGGGTCGAACAGGTCGCTAGCGTAGACCAGCGCCCCCTGCAGGCGTCCGCCTTCTTCATGGGTGTTGAAGGTCAGGTCGAAGCGCACGGCTTCGCTGTCGCTGGCCAGGGCCTCGATCTTCAGCCCGGGAATCTCCACCCGCGCGCCTTCGTTGTCCCCCGCCAGGTGGTTGTAGAGCACCTGGAACAAGGGGCTCTGGTTCAAGCTGCGCTCAGGCTGCAGGGCATCGACCAGTTGTTCGAACGGCAGGTCCTGATGCGCCTGGGCCTCCAGCACCCGGGTCTTGACCTGGGCCAGCAAGGCACTGAATGACTGCTGCGGGTCGATCTCGGCCTGCAGCACCTGGGTGTTGACGAAAAAGCCGATCAGCCCCTCGACTTCGGCCCGCGTGCGGTTGGCCACCGGCGTGCCCACGCGAATGCTGCGGGCACCGCTGTAGCGCTGCAGCAGCACCTGCAGGGACGCCAGCAGCACCATGAACAGGGTGCAGCCGGTACTCGCGGCCAGTTCGCGCACACCGCGGTCCAGGTCCTGATCGAAGACCATGGCGTGGCGCCCGCCCCGGGCACTGCGCAGCGGCGGGCGCGGCCGGTCCAGAGGCAGTTCCAGGGTCAAGGGTTCGCTGCCCAGGCGCTCGCGCCAGTACTGCAGCTGCCGCTCGGCTTCACCGGCTTCCAGCCACAGGCGCTGCCAAACGGCGAAGTCGGCGTACTGCACCGCCAGCGGCGCCAGGTCCGGCGCGCGCTGGTATTGGCGCCAGTGCTCATAGGCGCTGGTCACCTCGCCCACCAGGATCGGCAGCGACCAGGCATCACTGATGATGTGATGGGTACAGAACAGCAGCACATGTTCCTGGGGCCCGAGCTTGATCAGGGTCGCCCGCAACAGCAGGTCGTGCTCCAGGTCGAAGGGGCGTTCGCCCTGCTCCGTCACCTGTTCGGCCACCTGTGGGCCGGCGTCCTCAAGGTGGCTGTAATCCAGCCGTTGCAGGAGGAATTCGCGCTGCGGATGAATCACCTGCATCACTTGCTGGCCGTCCAGGCTGAAGGTGCTGCGCAGCACCTCATGGCGGTCGATCAGGTACTGGATACTGCGTTGCAGATCAGCGTCCTGCAGGTCGCCCTGCAAGCGCAGCACCGCCAATTGGTTGTAGGCGCTGGAGGTGGGCTCCAGTTGCCAGAGAAACCACAGGCGCTGCTGGGCATAGGACGCGCACATCAGCGTCTGGTCCTGGCTGCGCCCAGGGATCGGCAACAGGTCCAGGGACAGCCCCTGCTCGATCATCTTGCGCTGCAAGGCGCTACGCTCCTGGGGGCTGAACGCGGCGAACCGCTTGGACAGCGCCAGCATGCGCTCGGGTAACGGATTCATCACTCCTGGGCCTCCGCAAACAGGGCTTCCAAGGCATCGACCTTGTCCCCTGTCACCCCGGAATCACGATGCAGCTCGACCTGTCGGGCCAGCAGCTCCACCGTTTCGCCCTCAAAGAACACCCGCAGCGGCAAGGACAGGTTGAGCTCGCTTTGCACCTTGGAGCGAATGCGCGTGGCCAGCAGCGAGTGGCCGCCCAGGGCAAAGAAGTTGTCATGCACACCGACCCGCTCCAGTTGCAGCGCCTCTTGCCAGATGGCGGCCAGGGTGGCCTCCAGCTCGTTGCGCGGCGCCACATAGGCGCTGCCTTGCAGCTCCAGAGCGCTCAGGGCGTTACGGTCCAGCTTGCCGTTGGGGGTCAGGGGGAAACGCTCCAGGACACTGAGGAACGACGGCACCATGTACTCGGGCAACTGCTCGCGCAGCTGGGCCAGCAGGGCCTGCTCCTGGGCCTCGCGGTCGTCGACCTGGGCCAGCACCACATACGCCACCAACTGTTTGCCGGCCGCCGTGTCCCGGGCCACGACAGCGGCTTCGCGCACATTGGCAGCTTGTCCGAGCAGGCTTTCGATCTCGCCCAGCTCAATGCGAAAGCCTCGGATCTTCAGTTGGAAGTCAATCCGACCGAGGTAGTCGAGCGTGCCCTGGGGCAAGCTGCTGACCCGGTCCCCGGTGCGATACAGGCGCGCACCGGGGGTGCTGGCGAACGGGTCCGGGAGGAAGCGACTGGCGGTCAGGGCCGGACGCTTGAGGTAGCCACGGGCCAGGCCCGGACCTCCGATGAACAGCTCGCCCTCGCGCCCGATACCGGCCAGTCCGGCTTCTTCATCCAGCACCCGCAGTCGCGTACCGGCGATAGCGCCACCGATGGCCACCCGCTCATCCACAAGCGGCTGCTCCACGGCGAAAGCCGAACACCAGACCGCACTTTCCGAAGGGCCGTATTCATTCACCAGCAAGGTCTCGGGCAGCCGTTCCCGGTGCCGCAGGGCCAGCTCCACCGGACAGGCTTCGCCGGCCACGATCACACAGCGCAGTGACGGCTGCTGCAGGGCTTCGAGGATTTGCGCATAGAACGATGGCAGGGCCAGAAAGTGGGAAATCCGCTGCGCGTCGATGAGCTCGGCGACCTGCTGCGGGTCCTTGTGCTGTTCTTCGCTGGGCAGGTACAAGGTCGCGCCCTGGCTCAGGGTCCAGAAGATCCCCGCCACGGAGCTGTCGAAGGAGAACGAGGACAGCATCAGGAAACGTTCCAGGGGCGCCTGGTAGAACGCGCCGCGGGCCAGGGTCGAGGTGCTGGCATTGGCGTGGGACACCATCACGCCCTTGGGTTTGCCGGTGGAGCCCGAGGTATAGATGACATACGCAAGGTTGTCGCCCGTGCTGCGGCTGGGCAGCGCTTGGGCGTTGCCGCTCAACAGTTGAGGGTCCAGGCTGATCTGGGGCAGGTCGGCCGGCAGGACGATGTCCGGATGCAGGGGTTGCAGGCTGATCAGGCAGCGCACCGCTGCGTCCTCGAGCATGAAGGACAGGCGCTCGCTGGGATAGGCCGGGTCCAGCGGCAGGTAGGCGCCACCGGCCTTGAGAATCCCCAGCAGGGCCACCACGATCTCGATGGAACGCGCCCCATAGACCCCGACGATGGCGTCGCTGTCGACCCCTTGCTGGCGCAAGCTGTGGGCCAGCTGATTGGCCTGACGGTCGAGCTCGGCGTAAGTGATTTCCCGGCCATCGACATGGATCGCGGCACGCTCGGGAAAGGCCCGGGCGGCCTCTTCGAACAGCTGGTGCAGCAGCGGTGCATCGGCGGCGCTCAGGTCCGCGCTGCGATCGAAATCCTGCAACAGGCGCTGCGCCTGATCAGCGCTGACCAACGGCAATTGCTCAAGGGTCAGGCTGCTGTCCGCGGCGGCCGCTTTGAGCCACTGGGCGAACTGTTCGAGCCAGGCGGCAGGCAGGCCGTCGGGCAGCAGACGGGGCTGCCAGCTCAGTTGCAGCGACAGCTGGTCGGCCTCGGCCCGGGCCTGCAGGTGCAGCTTCTCGAAGTACGCCCGATCGAGGAGCAGCTCCTGCACCTCGGCGCCTTCGCTGTAGGAGCAACCCAGGTCCAGGGGACGGGGCTGCTCGGCGCCGAACGCTTCCAGCTCGTTCAGGCAATCCTGCCAAGAGCGGCTCAGGTCCAGCTGATGACGGAACGCCTGCAGGTTGTCCTGCAAGGTGGCTTGGGGCTGCAACGTGACGGCCACGGGCAGGCGCCGGCTGAAATGGCCCAGGGTCTGCTGCAACTGGTCGCTGCGACCGTCCACGGTCAGCGCCACCAACAGCGAGTCCTGCTGGCTCAGCCCGGCGAGGAAACCGGCCCAGAGGAACAGCAGGCTGTCCTCGACACTCAGCTCGGCCGCACTGGCCAATTGGCGCAATGCCGGTGCCAGATCGGTGTCCAGGCGGCATTCCTGCAACTGCGGCGCAAAGTCCAGGCGGCGCTCGAACGGCAGGCGCACGCCCGGCTGGTGTCCGGCATACAGAGTGCGCCAGAACTGCAGGCCTTCGCGACCGATCGCCTCCTCCCCCAGCTCGCTCTGCCAGGCGGCGTAATCGGCGTACTGCAGGCTGTCGAACGCTGGCAACTGCCGTCCCGCGCACAGTTGCTGCAGTTCGGTCATCAGCAATGAAAGAGACTGGCGGTCACAGCTGGCCAGGGTCACGCTGATCAGCAACTGACGATCCAGCAGCGAGGCCACCAGGGGCACTTCGGCCAGGGCCAGGCGATCCTCGGCACGGGCCTGTTGCAGGCTGCGCCCCGCTTCCAGCGACAGGCGCAGGCGCACCTGGGGGGTGATTTCCTGCACCGGTTGCTTGAAGCCGGGCACCTGCCGGTAGCGGGTGCGCAGGATTTCGTGGCGCTGGCACACCTCGTTCAGTGCGGCCTCCAGCACAGCACGCTCGGGCGGCGTGTCGAAGGACAGGAGCGCCTGCGCCGCCAGCGGCTGGCCCAGGTACTGCTGCTGGGAAAGAATCGCGGCCTGCTGGGCCGAAATCTGAAACGTCTCTGCTTGGGAAAAGTCGGTCATGCTGATGTCCTTAACCAATGGCCACGTCGGTGCTTTTCAGCGGGACGGCCATGGCTGTGAGTATTTTGCGCGGGCCTGAATATTCGTTGCGGGCGTGCAGGGTGAGGATGTTGTCGAGCATCACGACGTCGCCCTTCTCCCAGGGAAACTCCACCATCACCTCGCGATAGAGCTGTTGCAGATGGGTGATGTAGTCATCGGGGATCGGGCTGCCATCGCCAAAGAAGGTGTTTTGCGGCAGGTCCTCGGGCGCGAACTCCGCCAGCAGGCTGTCGCGGATGCTCTCTGGCAGGGTCAGGGCATTGAAGAACGTCGCATGGTTGAACCACACGCTCTCGCCGGTACGCGGATGCCGGACCATGGCCGGGCCCTGTTGCCGGGTGCGCAGGCGGTTGCCGGATTTCCACTCCGGGGTCACGCCGATCTTCGCGCAATAGGCCTCGACCTCGGCGCGGTTGTCGGTCTGGAACACGGTCTGCCAGGGCAGCCCCATGCCGTCGCCATAGTTGCGCACATAGAGCACGCGCTTGCGCTGGAACTCTTCGCGCACCTGTGGATCGATCCGCGCCAGCAAATGCCGGGTGTCGCCAAATGGCGTCTCGCCGCCGGTGGTCGACGGCACGTCGCAGTAGAAATACAGGTGCAGCGGAAACACCGGGGAATAGGAGTGCTCGTTGTGGGGAAAGATCTTTTCCACGGCCGGGTAGTCGGTGGAGCTGTAGACGTTGAGTTTCTTGGTGATCTGGGTCCGCGGCGAGGCCCGGAACAGGTACTCCAGGGCACCACCGGAAATCGAATCGACGCACTGGTTGAATTCGTTGATGTCCTGCACCGCGAAGCCGCGGAACAACAACGTTGCGTGCCGGTCGAGCTTTTCCTGGAGCAGCTCGCGGTTTTCCCCGGCCCACTGCGCCAGCCCCACGCCAGGAACGTTCGGCGTACACAGCAGGGGAATCGAGCTGTTCTCGAACAGCGGCGTGAACGTCACCAGGCTGGATTGGTCCAGGCTCAAGCTCTTGCGCCGTCCCTTGCCCAATGCCGGTATGGCTTGAGACTCGAATTTCGACATGACCCACCTCCGATTCGCGGTATCAGGCGCGGCGATCGCACGCGCCTGCATGATTGTTCAATATGGCTTCACTCGACCGGCACCCGTCCTGGACGGCGCCGCTGAATCGGGTGCTGTTGCTTGAGCAGGGCCTGGCGCTGTTGCAACTGGTCTCGCTCGCGCAGGTATTGGATATCCCGTGCCTGGTTCAGCAACGCCGCCAACGGCGCCTGGGTATCGACCACCATCAGCTCGAACACCGCCTGCAACTGCTCGAACAGGCACGCCATGTCCGCGGCGGTGTAGAGCCCGGCATCGCACTTCAGGCCGAGGTAGATGCCCTGGGGCGCATTGACGAACTCGGCCACCAGGTCCAGCTCCGCGGCAGCCCTGCCGGCAGCCACCGGCTGCACGTCCAGGCCGTCGATCGACAAGGGCTGATCAAGGCTTTCCTGATAGATGAACTTGATGCTGAACAACGGCGAACGACCGGCGCGCCGGACCACCCGCAGCGCCTCCACCAGGCGCTCGAAAGGCAGGTCCTGGTGATCCGAAGCACCGATGACCGTGCTCCGTGTCACCTGCAGCAAGTCGCTGACGCACTGTTGTTCCTCGACACTTATCTGCAATACCAGTTGGTTAACGAAGAAGCCCACCAGATCTTCAACGCCGGCGTGATTGCGGTTAGCGATATCGGTCCCCAGACGCACCCGCGAACTGTCGCTGCGCTGCCCCACCACCAGGGCAAAACCTGCCAGCAGCAGCATGTACAACGTCACCCCCTGGGCACTGGCAAAGGCGCGCAGCGCCTGGCTCTGAGCCGCCGAAAAATGGAACTCGTGGAGATCGCACAAGGGTGACGGCGCCTGCCCTGGCTGCACCGTGGCACTGGCGGGCAAGCGCGTGAGGTGATGGTCATCGCCCAGGACATCACGCCAGTAATCGAGCTGACGCTGCAGCTCACCGCCTTCGAGCCATTGGCGCTGCCAGACAGCGAAGTCCACGTAATGCAGGGCCGACTCCGGCAACGGGCTGGCCGTGGCGGTCCGATGGGCGTGATACAGGCTTACGAACTCGGTCGGCAGAATGCCGAACGACCAATGGTCGGCGACGATGTGGTGCAGGGTCATGAGCAGCAGGTGCCGTTGCGGCTCCAGCCGCAGCAGGCGTACACGCATCGGCGGGCCGGCGATCAGGTCGAAGGGCTCCGCGGCCTGTTGCTGCAACTGCAGCTGGGCCATGGTCTCGCGCTCGGCCACTGGCAAGGCGCACAGGTCATCGAACACGAACGACAGCGGCAGGTGGCGATGGACGTGCTGCCAGCTCTCGCCTTCGACCTCGCTGTAGGTGGTACGCAATACCGAATGCCGCTGCATCAGTGATTCGAAGGCTTGCCGCACCGCCTCGATGTCCAGCTCGCCACGCAACTCCAGGGCCCGGGCGATGTTGTACATCGAGCTCTGCGGCTCCAACTGCCAGAGGAACCACAAGCGCTGCTGGGCAAAGGACAACGGCTGTGGCCGCGAGTCATCCACCCGGCACAAGGCCGGGGCCGCCTCCGGAGCCTCAGTGGCGCCCAGGGCGGCGACAAAGGCTTGCAGGTCGGGCGCATCGAACAGGGTCCGCAGCGCGGCCTGCAAGCCCAGCTCATGCCGCACCCGGCTGATGACCTGGGTGGCCAGCAACGAGTGCCCGCCCAGGGCGAAGAAGTTGTCCTGCAGGCCGACCCGCTCGACTTCGAGCACGCTCTGCCAGATCGCCGCCACCTGCTGCTGCAGTTTGCTGTGCGGGGCCACATAGGCTTGTTGCAAGGCACTCAAGTCCGGCTTGGGCAGGGCCTTGCGGTCCAGCTTGCCGTTCGGGTTGAGGGGCAGGCGCGGCAACAGCAGCACGTGGCTGGGCAACATGTAATCCGGCAGCGTTTCCTTGAGCCCGGCCTTGATCAGCGCGCAACGCTCGGCCTGTGCCTGAGCATCGCCCAGGCCGTCGTCGGTATCCCCAGGCAACGCAGAGGGCACCACATAGGCCACCAGTTGCATGCCGTTGTTGGCCGGCACGGCCAGCACCACCGCCTCACGCACATCTGGCCGAGCCGACAGGCGCGCCTCGATTTCCCCCAGTTCGATGCGGAAGCCGCGGATCTTCACCTGATGATCGATGCGGCCGATGTACTCGATCGCCCCTTGCGGGTTGTAACGCGCCAGGTCGCCACTGCGATACAGCCGGGCGCCGGGCTGACCGGCAAAGGGGTCGGGAATGAAGCGCTCGGCGGTCAGTCCCGGCCGGTCAAAATACCCCTGGGCCAGGCTCGACGCAGAACCGATGCACAGCTCTCCGGTGCCGCCTTCGGGCAGCAGATTGAGGTCGCCGTCGATGATCCGCAGGGCGCGGCCGATGATCGGCTGGCCGATCGGGATGCCGTAGACCTCGCTGGCATCCTGCTCCCGGCAGTCGTGGACACTGGAGACCACGGTGGCCTCGGTCGGGCCGTAGGTATTGAGCAGGCGTACCCCCCCAAGCCCGGCGGCGTGCCACAGGCGCAAGCCCTCCACCGACATCGCCTCGCCGCCGACATGCACCTGGCGCAGGCGCCCCAGGCTGCGGATACCGTCGGCCATGCACTGCTTGGCCAGCAAGTGCCAGTAAGCCGCCGGCAGGTCGGCCAGGGTCACGCCCTGGCTGACGATCACCGCCGCCAGTTGCTCGACGGCCCAGGGCTCGTCGCCGCGCATCACCAGGGCCGCGCCGAGGCAAAGGGCTGGGTAACACTGCTCGACGAAACCGTCGAAGCTGAAGGTGGCGAATTGCAGCACCTTGTCGGTGGCGGTGAGCGCCGAATAATCCGCCGCCGCTTCGCAGAACGCCGACAAGGCCCGGTGATCGATGGCCACGCCCTTGGGGACCCCGGTGGAGCCCGAGGTGTAGATCACATAGGCCAGGTCTTGCGGGCAGGCGCGGTTCTGCGGATCGGCGCTGGAGCAATGGCTCAAGCGTTGCGCCAGGCTCGGCAGATCCCAATGCAGCACGCTGTCGGGCAGCAGCGGCGCGGCCCAGGTGCCGGTGTCGCTGAGCAGCAGGCTCAGGCGGCTGTCGGCAATCATGAACGCCAGACGCTCTTGCGGGTATTGCGGGTCCAGGGGCACATAGGCCGCGCCACTCTTGAGCACCGCCAGCAGGCTGACGATCAGTTGCGGGCCGCGCTTGAGTGCCAGGCCGACCCGATCCCCCGGGCCAATCCCCTGGGCTTGCAGGCAATGGGCCAGGCGGTTGGCCTGGGCGTTCAACTGGCCATAGTCCAGTTGCTCGCCATCGACCACCAGCGCCAGCGCCTCGGGCGTGGCCGCCGCCTGCGCGGCGATCCGCTGGTGCACCAGCGGCGCCTGGGCGGGCACCACCTCGGCCAGCTGGCTGTGCTGCAGCAAGTCCTGGCGCGCCTGTTCACTCAACAACTGCAAGCCCCCCAGGGCCGCGTCGGGATCGGACATGAACTGCAGCAGCAAATGCCGCAACTGGGCACAGAAGCCCTGGACCTGATCAGCACTGAAACGACTGCGGTCATAGCTGAAGTCCAGGCTCAGGTGCTCGCCCAACTCGATGCCCAGGGTCAGCGGATAGCTGGTCTGCTCGTGGTTGGCCAGGCCGGAGAACTGCAGCCCGGCCGGAGCCCCCTCCTTGAGGGCCTGGGCCACGGGGAAGTTCTCGAACACCAGCAGGCTGTCGAACAAGGGGGCGCCCTGGTGCCCGGCCCAACCCTGGATCTCGTAGAGCGGCACGTGCTCGTGTTCGCGCAGGCCCAGATTGAGCGCCTGCATCTGCTCCAGCCATTGCCCCACGCTGCACTGCGAACGTGGCTGGCAAATGATCGGCAAGGTATTGATGAACAGCCCCAACTGCTGCTCGATACCCGGCAGCGGCGCCGAACGCCCCGCCACGGTGGCACCGAAGATCACGCACTGCTGCGCGCAATAACGCTGCAGCAACAGCGCCCAGGCGGCTTGCAGCACGGTGTTCAGGGTGACCTTCTGCTGCCGGGCAAAGCTGCCCAGGCGTTGTGTCAGCGCCTGGTCGAACCCTTCCAGGTGCTGCCCATGGCCGCTGCCCGACACCGGCTTGCGCACCCCGTCGGCGAGCAAGGTCGGCGAGTCCATGGCGTGCAGGCGCTCGCTCCAGAACTGTTGTGCAGCCGGGGCTGACTGCTGCTGCAACCAGCCCAGGTAGTCGCGATAGCGACCCTGGGGCGCCGGCAAGCGAGCGCCGCCGTACAACTGGATCACTTCGGCCAGCAGGCTGGCATTGCTCCAGCCATCGAGCAGCAGGTGGTGGCAGGTGTAGATCAGGTGCCAGTGGTTGTCGGCGATGGGCACCAGCAGCAGGCGCAGCAAGGGCGCCCGATCCAGCTCGAACCCCCGGGAACGCTCTTGCGCGGCCAGTAGATCGAGATCCGCCGGGGCCGATGCCAAGACCTGCAACGGCACCTTGACCCGGTTCCTGACCAACTGATGGGCGCTGTCCAGCCCTTCCCAGTGCACGCTGCTGCGCAGGATCGGGTGGCGATCCAGGGCACTCTGCCAGGCATCGGCAAAGCGCTGGGGATCAAGGCGGTGGATGTCCAGGCGCAACTGGTTGATGTAGGCCTGTTCCTGGGGCTCGTAGAGGGTATGGAACAGCATGCCCTGCTGCATCGGCGTCAGCGGATACAGGTCCTCGATGGCAGCCGCCGGCACCGGCAGCGCGTCGAGCTGTTGCTGGGAGATCCGTGCCAGCGGGAAGTCCGAAGGCGTAGCTTGGGCCTGATCCAGCCCACAGCAATGCTCGATCAGCAGGCGCAGCTCGGCGAGGTAGTCATCGGCCAGCCGCTGGATGCTGGAGTCGCTGAACATTTCCTCGCTGTAGCCCCACTGCAACGCCAGTTCGCCGCCATAGACCTGGCCTTCCAGGGTCAGCCAGTTGGCCAGGGGTGCCTGTGGGTCCTGAGCCTGCCCGCTGCTCTGGCTGGCCGGCGTCCACAACGCCTGCTCATCGAACTGGCGATCGAACTGGCCCAGGTAGTTGAAGGTGATCCGTGGCTGCGGCAATGCCGCCAGCGCCTGACGCTGGGCCGGGCTGCCCAGGTAGCGCAGCAAGCCGTAGCCCAGCCCCTTGCCGGGGATCGCGCGCAGTTGCTCCTTGATCCCCTTGATTGCAGCCCCAGCTTGCTCGGCCGGCTGCAGGCGCACCGGGTACAGGCTGGTGAACCAGCCCAGGGTGCGGGTCAGGTCCAGATCGTCGAACAGGTCCTCGCGACCATGCCCTTCCAACTGGATCAGGGCCGAAGCCTGCCCGGTCCAGCGGCACAGTACGCGAGCCAGGGCGGTCAACAGCAGGTCGTTGACCTGGGTGCGATAGGCGCTCACAGCCTGTTGCAGCAGTTTGCGGGTCAGCCCCACATCCAGTCGCGACTCGATCTTGCGGCCATGACGGTTCTGCAGGCCGCCCGCTGGGTTGTCACAGGGCAAGTCGCCGGCTCCGCTCTGCTGCGCCAGCCAGTACGGCAGTTCGGTCTCGCGCTGCGGCGCATGCTCCCGCAAGCGCCGGGCCCAGGCCTGATAGGCACTGGTCTTGGGTGGCAGTTGCACCGTCTGAGCTTCCGCCAACTGCCGGTAGGCCTGTTGCAGGTCCTCCAGCAGCACCCGCCAGGACACCCCATCCACCACCAGGTGGTGGATCACCAGCAACAGTTGCTGGCGACCCGACTCGTGCTCCACCAGGACCGCGCGTACCAGGGGGCCGGCTTGCAGGTCCAGGCTGCGCTGGGCCTCGTCGCACACTGCCGCCAGGGCCTGGTCATGCTCGACCCGGCACTGCCACAAGTCGAAGTGGCTGGCAGGCTCGGCATAGGCCTGCTGCCAACCCTGCTGCGTGCCGACAAAGCGCAGGCGCAAGGCATCGTGATGATTGACCACCTGCAACAACGCCACCTGCAACAGCGCTGGCTGCAAGGGCTGGCGCGGGTCCAGCAGCAACGACTGGTTCCAGTGCGCCGGTCGAGGCACCTCCTGAGCCAGGAACCAGCGCTGTACCGGGGTCAACGGCACCTCACCGGTCACTGGTCCCTGGTCGATCTGCGGCTGATCGTCGAGGACCGCGACCTGGGCCAGGCTGCGCACGCTCTGGTACTGGAACAGGTCCCGGGGCGCCAGACGGACCCCGGCCTGACGGGCGCGACTGACCACCTGGATCGAGATGATCGAATCACCGCCAAGCTCGAAAAAGTTATCGTCCAGGCCTACCTGAGCGAGCCCCAGCACATCGCACCAGATGCCCGCCAGGGCCTTCTGCATGGCGTTCTCCGGGGCCACATAGGCCAGTTGCGGCGCCGTCTCGGGCAGCGGCAAGGCCTTGCGGTCGAGCTTGCCGTTGGCGGTCACCGGCAAGCGATCCAGGGCCAGCAGGTGATGGGGCACCATGTACTCCGGCAGGCTGCTGGCCAGCCAGGCCTTGAGTTCGTCGGTACACCCCCGGGCCTGGGCGCCCTCTTGCAACACCAGATACGCCACCAGGTGCTTGGCGTTCTGCACCAGCACCACGGCCTCGCGCACGCTCGGGTGCTGCATCAGCCGGGCTTCGATTTCACCCAGTTCGATACGCAGGCCCCGCAGCTTGACCTGATGGTCCAGGCGGCCCAGGTATTCGATCACCCCATCGGCCCGCTGGCGCACCCGGTCGCCGGTGCGATACAGCCGCGCCCCCTGGTGGAAGGGGCAAGGTACAAAGCGCTCGGCGGTCAGGGCCGGGCGCCGGTGATAACAGCGAGCCAGCCCGAGGCCGCCCAGATAGAGCTCACCGGCAACACCCGCCGGTACCGGTTGCAACTGGGCATCCAGGACATGGGTACGCAGGTTGGCGATCGGCTGGCCAATCGGCACGCTGCTTGCGCCTTCGTCGACACAGGTCCAGTGGGTGACGTCGATCGCCGCCTCGGTCGGGCCGTAGAGGTTGTACAGGCCAGCGCCCGGCAATCGGGCGAAGACCTGCTGCTGGGCATCCAGGGGCAAGGCCTCGCCACTGCAAACGATGCGTTTGAGGCTGGCGCAGGCCGACACGCCCTGCTCATGGATGAAGGCCTGGAGCATCGAGGGCACAAAGTGCAGGGTGCTGATGCCGTGGTCGATGATGGTGTCGATCAGGCGCGCCGGCTCACGGTGGGCCCCCGGGGCCGCCACCACCAGCCGGGCACCGGTCATCAGCGGCCAGAAAAATTCCCAGACCGAGACGTCGAAGCTGAACGGGGTTTTCTGCAGCACCGCGTCACTGGCGTCCAGGCCATAGGCCTGCTGCATCCAGTACAGACGGTTGACCAGCGCCGCGTGGCTGTTGCCAGCCCCCTTGGGCTTGCCGGTGGAACCCGAGGTGTAGATCACATAGGCCAGGTTCAGCGGGTCGACCGGCGTCTCCAGCGGGCCGCTGTCATAAGCCAGCAGCGCGTCCTGATCCTGGTCCAGGAGGATGACCTTGAGCGCCTCTGCATCGGCTTGGAAATCCAGCAGCGGCAGCAGCGAACGCTGGCTCAGCAAGAGGCGGATGCCGCTGTCCTCGATCATGTAGGCCAAGCGGTCCCGGGGGTATTCCGGGTCCAGGGGCACGTAGGCGCCACCGGCCTTGTGGATCGCCAGCAGGCCCACGACCATTTCGATGGAGCGTTCGATGCAGATGCCCACCAGCACATCCGCCGCCACACCCAGTTCACGCAGCAAGCGGGCCAGCCGGTTGGCTCGGGCATCCAGTTCGGCGTAGCTCAGTTGCTGCTCGCCGAACACCAAGGCGCAGGCGTCGGGGGTACGCCGGACCTGAGCTTCGATCAGTTGCGGCATGCTCAACCCGGTGGGGTAAGCCTGCGCCGTGGCGTTCCAATCGTGCACCAGGGTCTGGCGCTCCCGGGCATCGAGCATCGGCAACTCGCCGATGCGCTGCTCGGCATCCTCCAGCATGCCTTGCAGCAGTGCGGTCCAATGCCGCGCCATGCGTGCGATGGTGTCAGCGTCAAACAGGTCTTCGGCGTAGGTCAGGGCGGCGTGCAGCTTGCCGGACTTCTCGTAGGTGTCCAGGGTCAGGTCGAACTGGGTGGTGCGGCTCTGCCATTGCACCAGGCTCAGCTCCAGCCCGGACGCTGTCTGTACCGTGCTGATATCCGCCACCTGGGGCTGGTGGTTGTACATCACCTGGAACAGCGGTGTGTGGCTCAGGTTGCGCTCCAGCTTCAAGGCTTCAACCAGTTGCTCGAACGGCAGGTCCTGATGAGCCTGGGCACCCAGCGCCGCCTCTTTGACGGCCTGCAGCAGTTCGCTGACCCGGATCTGGCCGGTGAGCTGGGTGCGCAGCACCTGAGTGTTGACGAAAAAGCCGATCAGGCCTTCGACCTCGGCGCGGTTGCGGTTGGCGATGGGTACGCCGACGCGAATGTCGTCCTGGCCGCTGTAACGGTGCAGCAGCACATTGAAGGCGCCGAGCAACAGCATGAACAGGGTCACATTGTGCTGTTTGGCCAAAGCCCGCAGTTGCTCGGCCAACTCCGGCGCCACGGCGAAGTCATAGCGGGTGCCACGGTAGCTGGGCATCGCCGGGCGTCCATGGTCAGTGGGCAGTTCCAGCACCGGATGCTCGCTCCCCAACTGCGCCTGCCAGTACTCCAGCTGCCGTGCCTGCTCCCCTGCCTCCAGCCAGCGCCGCTGCCACAAGGCATAGTCGCTGTACTGGATTGGCAACGCCGGCAGTTGCGGCTGATCGCCCCGTTCGAAGGCGTCGTAGCAACGGATGAACTCGTCGATCAGCACGTTCATCGACCAGCCGTCAGAGACGATATGGTGCAAGGTCAGGAGCAACACGTGCTCCTCGGCGGCCAGCCTGATCAGCTTGACCCGCAGCAACGGACCGGTTGCCAGGTCGAACGGCAGCAGCGACTGCTGCTGCGCCTGTGCCGCCACCGCCTGCTCCTGTTCCGATGCATCGGTTGCACTCAGATCCAGGTATTGCACGGCCAGCTCGACCTCTGCCGCAGCCTGTTCCAGGCGATCATCGGCGTGGCGCTTGAACACCGTGCGCAGGGTCTCGTGGCGCGCCACCAGGGCGGCGAATGCCTGCTCCAGCGCCTGGTGATTCAGCGCCCCCGTCAGACGCACCGCCCCCGGCAGGTTGTAGGCGCCACTCTCGGGGTCCAGCTGCCACAGGAACCACATGCGCCGCTGGGCGTAGGACAGTTCCTGACGGTCCTCCACGGCCACGTCGGCAGGGATTGGAAACAACGAAAAGTCGATATTTTCCGCCCGCAGACTATCGAGGAACAACCGGCGCTTCTCCAGCGGCAGCTCGATAAATCGGCGTGCAAGTTTCAGGGACTTTTCAGCGTTCATCTGGATTCATCCGTACATGTTGGGTATCGAGCGTTGGCTCGGCTATCCCTACGAAACGGATGGGCCTGGTGAAAAATTAACCCCCTGCGCGACAGCCAGATCAGGGCTTGCACGGTAAATTCCAGCGCTTGCGGCTCGTCAAATCAGGACCTTCCCCTTAATAAGGTCGCGATCATGTCCTCAGCCACTTCCCTGGCCAGCTCACTGGCAAATGGCTTGCGCAAGCTGGTAGGTGCCGGCGCCCAACAACCCCGGAGCTACCGGCTGATCAACGTCGAACTCAAGCAACGCATCGACCTCAGCCCCTCCATGACCCGCCTGGTGTTCGGCGGCGAGGACATCGCCCAGGCCCGCACCCTGGCCCCGGACCAGCGCATCAAGCTGCTGTTTCCCGGGGCCGACGGCACGCCTGCGCAATTGCCGGTGGAAGGCGACTGGCAAGCGGCCCGGCGCCAGTTGCCGGCCGAGCAGCAGCCACCGATGCGCACTTACACCATTCGTGCCTTGCGCATGCAGCCGGCAGAGATGGATGTGGATTTCGTGCTGCACGGGGTCAACGGCCCGGCCTCTGCCTGGGCCACCCACGCCCGGCCCGGCGACCGCCTGCAGATGGTGGTGCCGAACAAGGCCTACAGCGGTGACCCCGGCGGTTATGAGTGGCTGCCGCCGGCGGGGATTGGCAAGGTGCTGCTGATGGGCGATGAAACCGCCCTGCCCGCCATCGCCGGGATTCTGGAGGAGTTGCAGGATTACCCGGATTACCCGGACGTGCAGGTGTTCATCGAGGTGCCCTGCGAAAGCGACTGCATCGACCTGCGCTGCCATCCGCAGACCCGGGTCAACTGGCTGCCTCGGGACGTGCTCAATGCCCAACACGGTGAAACCCTGCTCCATGCCGCCCGGGAGCTGGCCGAGCTGCCACCGCCCAACGGTGGCCGCCGGCCGCTCAAGGTTTCCGAGCGCCACGACGCGCAACGGCTCTGGGACACCGCAGCGCCAGCAGACAACCATTTCTATGCCTGGATAGCCGGCGAGTCGGCGACGGTGATGAGCATCCGCCGCCATCTGATCAACGAGCGCGGCCAGGAACGGCGCAACCTGACCCTGATGGGTTACTGGCGCCTGGGTATGTCCCTGGGTTGAGCCCACCAACCGCCCCCCTATTCCCTATAGCCGCTGCCGAGCCCGCGAAGCTGCGCAAAGGCCCGAAGGCCCTTGCTTGGCGATCGCCAGTCGAACCTTTGGAGCCCTCAGGTTTTTTGCGTCCCTGCGGGCCGTGCGCAGCCTGCGGCAGCGGCTACAGGGAGCATGTCTGTAGCCGCTAGGAAAGCGCGGCTACCGGTTGCAGGTGGCGCCGGCGATGCACTTCCAGGTGGCCCTTGATCAGGCTCAGCACCTTGGTTTCCTGCTCGTGGATGAAGAAGTGCCCGCCCGCGAGCATGTCCACGGAAAAGCTGCCGCAGGTTTCCTGGCTCCAGCCAATCAGTTGTTCGCTGGTGGCGCGGTCGGTCGTGCCCCCCAGCACATGCACCGGGCAATTGAGCAACGGGCGCTGCAGCGGGCGAAAACGCCCGCACAGCAGGAAGTCGGCCCGCAGGATCGGCAAGGTCAGGCTCATCAGTTCCTGGTTGGCCAGCACCTCTTCGCTGGTGCCATTGAGGGTACGCAACTGCTCGATCAGCTGTTGGTCAGTCTTGGCCTCGGCAAACCCTCGGTCGTATTCGCTGCGCAAGGTCGGTGCCGCTGTCCCGGAAGCGAACAGCGCCACCGGTTCCGGACACCCCAGGGCGCGCAGGGCGTGGGCCAGCTCACAGGCCAGCAAGGCCCCCAGGCTGTGGCCGAACAGGGCATAGGGCGCGCGCAACGTGCTCTGGAGTTCCCGGGCAAGCTGCATCGCCAGCACCCGCATGTCGGTGTGCAGGGGCTCGGTGTAACGGGCGCCGCGCCCGGGCAGTTCCACGGGTGTCAGGTGCAGCCACTGAGGCAGCTTGCGCCGCCAGCGGCTGTAGACCATGGCGCTGGCGCCGGAATACGGCAGGCACAGCAGGTTCAATTGGGTCACGGTTTATCCCTCGACAGATGATCTGTTAAGGAAACGCAGTGCAAGGCGGAGAAATTAGGACGCGCTCGCCCCCGGCAAGCGGACGGCAACCCATGGGCCGGCGCTAACCGGTTGTCTGCGACGCCGCGTAAGCGTGGCGAGCCGGTCCAAGGTGCTCATAGCTGGAAGCGCTGGACCTGGCCATGCAGGTCTCCCGCCAGGCTCGCCAACTGGTCGCTGACGCTGGAAGTCTGTGCCGCGCTGTCGACGTTGTGTACCGCCACGTCGCGAATCGCCAGCAGATTCTGATCGACTTCCCGGGAAACCTGCGCCTGTTGCTCTGCGGTGCTGGCAATTGCCTGGTTCATTTCGTTGATCTGAACGATGCGCTCGGCAATCTGCGCCAGCACCCCGTCAGCCTCCAACGCCTTCGCATTGCTGCGCTCGACATACTCATTGTTCGCGACCATCGCCTGCACCGCCTCACGGCTGGTGGCCTGAACGGAGGTGATCATGCCTTCGATTTCCGCAGTGGAGCTCTGGGTGCGTTGCGCCAGCGCTCGGACTTCGTCGGCGACGACGGCAAACCCTCGCCCCTGCTCGCCTGCCCGGGCGGCCTCGATGGCCGCATTGAGGGCCAGCAGGTTGATCTGTTCGGCAATGGCGCGAATCACTTCCAGCACTCGGCTGATGGACAACACTTCATCGGCCAGCCGCGTGATGGTGCCCGAGGTCGTCTGCAACCGCTGTCCCAGCTGTTCGATGGTGAGGCAGGTCTGCCCCACCTGTTCACGCCCTGAACGGGCCTCGCGCTGCGCATCACGGGTGGAGTCGAAGGTCAGGTTGGCGTTGCGAGCGACCTGATCCACCGCCAGGGACATCTGGTTGACCGCTTTCGCGGCCAGCTCGATTTCCTGGTTCTGCTGGCTGATGCCCTGTTTGTTGCTGGTCGCGGTCACACGCAGCCCCTGGGCTTGCTTGTGCAATTGCGTAGCGCTGGCCTGAATCGCCTGCAAGGTATCGCGCAAGGTGTTCTGCATGCTCTGCAGCGACAGCTGAACCTGACTGATCTCGTCGCGACCGGCGACCTTCACCGGCTCACGCAAATCCCCCGAGGCGGTGCGGGCCACCGTCTTTTGCAGCCCATCCAAACGCTGGGTAATGCTGCGGCTGAGCAACCACGCAAAGCCGCCACCGCCACACAGGAGAATCAGCAGCAGTCCCCAGGTGAACAGCACATTGTTCTCATAGACCCGCTTGCCCTGTTCGTAACTGCGAGACGACTCCTGCAGTTGCACGGCAATCAGTTGATTGAAGTCCTCTGACAGCGGATCAATCACCGGATACAGTTCCTGGGCGGTGAACAGCGCCAAGCCGGCCTTGTCTTCGCTGCCGAGCAAGGTCTTGAGCTTCTGCAATGGCTGCTTGGCCTGGACCATCAAGGGCTCGATGCGCTCGATCAGGCGCACCTCTTCATCGATCAGCAACGTGGCCTTGTAGGCCTTCCAGATGTCCGCGATCTGCTGCTCGGCCTCCTCCACCCGCTGCCGAGCTTCCTTGAATGACAAGCTGCCATTGCGGGCCTTGTGGCTGCTGTCGACGATATTCACCGCGTACAGATCAGCCACCTGCTTCAAGTCCCGCAAGGGCACCACACGATCCAGATAGACGCTGTTGAGCCGCCCCAGGACCCCCTCTACCCCCAGCAGACCCGAAACCCCTATCGCCAGGCTGCCCACCAGCATCAGAACGATAAGAACGATGAGCCGTGCTCGTATGCTGAAATAGTTCATGTGCAATCCCCGGCCAGAAAAAACGCGGCCGCGACGCACAGGTCAGGCAACGTGGGGCAAGTATGGTCGGGAAATACCCCCCTCGCCTGGCCGGATGAACGCACCGTCCACGCTCAGGCGCACGCCAGCAGGAGGCGCCCGCTCAGGCCGCACGCTTGCTGGTGGTTTTGAGGCGACGTCGGATTCAGCTGACGTCGGACTCAGGTGGCATCCGGCTCAGGGGCATCGCGCATCAGGCGTCGATAGCTCTGCAACGCCGCCCCCAGCACCACCGCGCCGCCGCCCAGGGCCAGCCAGAAGCCGCTGCGGGCGCCGAAATGGTCCACCAGGAACCCGGACCCCGCTGCCCCCAGGGCCACGCCGATGCTCAGGCCGGTGACCAGCCAGGTCAGGCCCTCGGTGAGCTTGGCCGGGGGCACGATGCGCTCCACCAGGGCCATGGCGACAATCAGGGTCGGGGAGAAAAACAGCCCGGCGACGAACACCGCCAGGGACAGGCCAAAGACATTGCTCGCCCAGAGCAGCGGCAAGGTGGCCAGGGCCGTGGCGATACCGCCGTACATGAACAGCCGGGGCAAGGGCGTGGCCAGTTTCAGCGCGCCGAAGGCAATGCCCGCCAGGCACGAGCCGATGGCGTACACCGAGAGCACGATGCTCGCCGCCGCCGGCTGCCCCTGGTGCTGGGCAAAGGCCACGCTGACCACATCCACCACGCCGACTATGGTGCCCATGGCCACCATCAACAGGATCAACAGGCGGATTTCAGCGGAGCGAATGATCGAGCCCGCATGCCCCTCCTCGTGGGGGTGCACCGGCGGCTCGGTGCTTTTCTGCATGACGAACACACTCACCCCCAGGGCCAGCATCAACAGCGCGGCCAGGGGCCCGGCCTCGGGGAACAGCCCCACGCACAGGCCCACCGACACCGGGGGACCGATGATGAAGCAGACCTCATCGAGCACCGACTCCAGGGCGTAGGCGGTCTGCAACTGCGGCTGGCCACGGTACAGCTCGGTCCAGCGGGCGCGGACCATGGCCGACATGCTGGGCATGCAGCCGGCCAGGGCGGCGCAGATGAACAGAGTCCAGTGCGGGGCCTGCAAACGCGTGCACAGCAGCAGCGCCAGCAAGGCACCGCCTCCAAGGCCCGCGGCCAGGGGCAGCACCCTGCCCTGGCCGAAGCGGTCCACCCAGCGTGACACCTGGGGCGCGCAGAAGGCCGTGGCCAAGGCAAAGGTGGCCGCCACGGAACCGGCCAGGGCATAACCGCCATGGAGCTGCGCGAGCATGGTGATCAGGCCGATGCCGGTCATGGAGATCGGCATGCGCGCGATCATGCCGGCCAGGACGAACGCCCGACTGCCGGGGGCCTTGAACAGTTCGCGATAGGGGTTTGCCATTTACAACGACTCCTTGGGGGGGCTGCAACTTGCCACAAAGTGCTCGCGCAGTAAAAATACATACGCCGCGTATGTCAAAAATCATGTAAACATACGCCGCGTATGTCAACCCACCCTTTGTTGGAGAACTGTGTTCATGAGCCGCCGCCCTCGCGCCGAGATGATCGAAGCCACCCGCGCCAGGCTGATTGCCAGCGCGCGCCAGGCCTTTGCCCGCCTGGGCTATGCCAAGACGTCCATGGACGACCTGACCGCTGAAGCCGGGCTGACCCGCGGCGCGCTGTATCACCACTTCGGCGACAAGCAGGGGTTGCTGGCGGCGGTAGTGGAACAGATCGACGGGGAAATGGATCAACGCCTGGAGGCCATCTCCAGCGAGGTTGCCGATCCCTGGGAGGCTTTCTGCCAGCGTTGCCAGGCCTATCTGGAGATGGCGCTGGAGCCGGAAATCCAACGCATCGTCCTGCAAGACGCACGGGCGGTGCTGGGGGACGTCACCCAGGCCGGCGAGGATCAGTGCATCGACACCCTTGGTGCCCTGCTGAGCCGGCTGATCCAGGAGCAGGTGATCGAACCGGCGTCGCCCCAGGCCCTGGCGCGATTGATCAACGGCAGCCTGGTGGAGGCCGCACTGTGGATTGCCGCCGCCGAGCAGCCTGAGGCCCGCCTCGATGAGTCGCTGCAGGGGCTTGAGCTGCTGCTGCGCGGGCTGCGGCGGCAGCAACCGAACTGAACGCTCTGACACCCTGAGCCCGGCTCCGGTGCTGACCGAAGCGCTCAGCCCTTTGTGCCCGCCAGAAACGGAATTGGCCCCATGCCCGACTCTCCGATCAAGGCGGTGAACGGATCTGCCAGGTGCAGGCCCCCTGGGGCAACTGCATCGGCCTGCGCCAGCCAGCGACGCTCGCCTGACGTGTTAACTGGCGGCACACTGACGAGCTTTTCACCCGAGCCCCAAGGAGAAACGGCATGCATCAGGTGCTGCTGATCATTGATGTGCAACCCTGTTTCAACCCACCGCCATGGCTGGTGGAAGGCATCAACGCACTGCTGGGACAGATGCCCTCGGTGGCCACGGTGGAACGCCATGATGAAAGCCGCACGCCCTTCGCCCGGCAACTGGGCTGGCAACCGGCGGCGGACGACCAGAGCCTGGTGGCCGCCGATAAGGTTTTCATCAAGCACGGCTATGGGCCAACGGCAGAGATACTCGACTACCTGAAAAGCCTCTGTCCCGAACGCGTGCTGGTGTGTGGCATCCAGACCGACACCTGCGTGCTGGCCGCCGGCTTTGCCCTGTTCGATGCCGGATTGCAGCCGACCCTGCTTACCGACCTGACGGTGGGTTCATCCCTGGACCGCAGCGGCGGCCTGGGTATTGACCTGTGGCGACATCACTTCAAGCACCTGATCCGCAGCGACGAACTGTAGAAGCCGGCGTGCCGGCGAAGGCAGTGTGAGGCCATCGATACGCCAGGTGCCAAGCAGCGCTAGACTCCGCGCCTGCGCGCCGTTCGCCTACCAAAACGCAAGTGACTCCCCACCCATGAAAAAAATTGTCGCCCTGCTTGCCCTGTTGTTCTGCAACCCCGCCTTGTGCGCCTCGTTCAGCGATTCGCCCGAAGCGCTGGTCCGGCAATTCATTGCCGACTATCAGCAGTGGAGCGACAGGGCCAGCGCCCGCCAAGCGGACAACGCGCCCCTGCAATCGATGGATCTGGCACAGCAGGAGTACGCCCAGTTGCTGACCAAGTTCTGCCTGCCGGGCTTTCAGGGCCAGCCCATTGCCTTCAGTTCCCCGGCCAGCCACGGCACGGCGTACGAGCAGATCCTCTCCAGCAGCCGAACCGCGGATCGCGCGCTAGTGAAAACCCGGGCAATCAGCCCCGGCGAGGGCTTTGCTGCCGATTACCACTACCACCTGATCTTCAGCGGCCAGCGCTGGTACCTCAGCGAGGTGTTCTACGTCGACCAGGACGGCCAGTACGAGTCGCTCTAGATCAGCCGTAACCGTTTTGAGCTAGGGTGTTTCAAGTCACCGAACCCCGGAGCCACCATGCCCAGCTCAGCCACCCTGCATCAGGTCACGACCCCCAGCCTGCACCTTGCCTATGAAGCACACGGCCCTGCCACTGGCGAGCCGGTGATCCTGCTCCACGGTTTTCCCTACGACGTGCGGGCCTACGACGAGATCGCCCCGCCCCTGGCCGAGCGCGGCTATCGGGTCATCGTTCCCTACCTGCGGGGCTACGGCCCGACGCGCTTTGTCAGCGAGCAGATCATGCGCTCCGGGCAGCAGGCCGCCCTGGCCCGGGACCTGCTGGAGCTGATGGATGCACTGCAGTTGCCCCAAGCCACCCTCGCTGGCTACGACTGGGGCGGTCGCGCCGCCTGCATCGTCGCCGCCCTGTGGCCGCAGCGGGTCAAGGGCCTGATGAGCGCCGACGGCTACAACATCCAGGACATCCCCGGGGCCTGCGAACCCAGGGCGCCAGAGACCGAGCACCGGTTGTGGTACCAGTACTACTTCAACACCCAGCGCGGGGTGGATGGGCTGACGGCCAACCGTCGGGCCTTCTGCGAGCTGTTGTGGCGCCAGTGGTCGCCGACCTGGAAGCAGGGACCGCAGTGCTATGGCCTTACCGCGCCGTCCTTCGACAACCCGGACTTTGTCGAAGTGGTGATCCATTCCTACCGCCATCGCTTCGGCTACGTACCCGGCGACCCCAGCCTGGAAAGCATCGAGCAGGCGTTGCAGGCACAACCGCCGATCCAGGTGCCGACCATCGCCCTCTGTGGCGCCGACGACGGGGTCGGCCCGGCGACCGAGCCGGACCCCGATATCGGCCTGTTCAGCGGGCCCTATCAGCGCAGTATCCTGCCCGGCGTCGGCCATAACCTGCCCCAGGAAGCCCCGCAAGCCACCCTCGACGCGCTGCTGGAGTTGCTCCAGAACGCCTGAGAAGAGCTGCAGGCTGCACGCCATGCCGGGGAAAAATCGGTACACTTCGCGCCTTTGATCCCCCACAGGACATGGAATGTTACCCGCCACGACTTCCCCCCGGCCCGGCCTGCGCCGGGCCCTGGTGCTTTGGCTCTACGCTGTCGGCGCCGGCCATCTGCTGGCCGGACTGCTGCTGACCTGGGCCGGCCACAGCGGCCTGTTCAACGACTACCTGGCCAGTATCGAACAGGCCTTCTGGGGCGCCGCCGCACCGGCGCCGGCCCGGGCCCAGCAGGTCTGGTGGCTGGGCCTGTTCGGCGCCACCCTGCAAAGCTATTCGTTGTACCTGCTGGGCCTGGTGCACCTGGGCAACCGCCTGCGGGCACCGGCGGCCTGGGCCTGGCTGATGGCCGGGATTGTGCTGTGGGCGCCCCAGGACATGTGGCTGTCGTGGCAGATGAACATGACCGCGCACCTGTGGATCGACAGCTTCGCCCTGCTGGTGCTGCTGCCACCGTTACTGTGGCTGCAGCGCCACGACCGCCGTACCTCTCGTCTTCCCTCGTAAAAGGACTTCACCATCGTGGCTGATTTGCCAATCCTGCAGTGGGCCATCGCCCTGTTGCTCGCCCAGGGCGTGCTCGGCGCCCTGGACACGATCTACCATCACGAACTCACCGTGGCCCTGCCGCAACGCCACGGCGCGCGCAAGGAGCTGGCGATCCATGCCCTGCGCTCGTGCTTCTACGGCGTACTGTTCATGGGCATTGCCCACCTGGCGTTCCAGGGCATCTGGGCGCTGGTGATCGCCGTGCTGTTCGCCCTGGAAATCGGCCTGACCCTGTGGGACTTCGTGGTCGAGGACCGCAGCCGCAAGCTGCCGGCCATCGAACGCATCATGCACACCGTGCTGGCGATCAATGCCGGGGCCTTCTTCGCCCTGTACGGCCTGCAACTGCTGGAGTGGTCGCGCCTGCCCAGCGCCTTGAGCCCTATCGATATGGGTTGGCAAGGCTGGGCCCTGAGCCTGTTCGCCGTCGGTGTGACGGCCTCGGGGATTCGTGACGGCCTGGCGGCGTTGCGCTTGCAACGCCAGGGCCAGGGCGCCAATCCCTTTGCCGGCGGTGCCGGCAAACGGGTGCTGGTCACCGGTGGCACCGGCTTTATCGGTGAAACCCTGGTCAACCAACTGCTGGATGCCGGGCACACCGTCAGCGTGCTGGCCCGCGATCCGCTGCGCGCCGCCTACCTGTTCGACGGTCGTGCCCGCTGCCTGCGCTCGTTGAGCAAGCTGGGCCATGGCGAGGCCTTCGACGTGATCATCAACCTGGCCGGCGCCCCGGTGGCCGGGCCGCGCTGGTCGGCCAAGCGCCAGGCGCAACTGTTGGCCAGCCGGGTCGGCACCACCGAGGCCCTGCTCAACTGGCTGCAACACGCACAGCACAAGCCGGAGCTGTGGATCCAGGCGTCGGCCATCGGCTTCTACGGGGTGCGCGACGCCAACCAGAGCCTGGATGAAAACGCCGAGCGCGGTGAAGGCTTCATGGCCGATCTGTGCGCACGCTGGGAGTCCTCGGCGGAACCGGCCACCCGTTTCGGCGTGCGCCAGGTGGTGCTGCGCCTGGGCATCGTGTTCGGTCCCGGCGGCGCCTTGAAACCCCTGCTGCTGCCCTTCCATTTCGGCTTTGGCGGACGCATGGGCGATGGTCGGCAGATCATGAGCTGGGTGCACCGCGACGACGTGTTGCAGGTGATGGCCCGGGCGATGAACGACGCGTCCCTGTCCGGCACCTACAACATGGTGGCGCCGGAAGCGGTGAGCCAGGGCACCTTCGCCACCACCGTCGGCAAGGTGCTCAAGCGTCCGGTGTGGCTGCATGTGCCGGCCGCGCCGGTGCGAGCCCTGGCCGGGGAAATGGCCGAGCTGTTCTTCGACGGCCAGAAGGTGGTGCCCGCGCGCCTGCTGCAGGCCGGCTACCGCTTCCGTTACCCGACCCTGGACGCCGCCCTGCGCGACCTGACCTGAGCTGAGGAATGCCCATGAGCAAGCCCCTGTTGTACCTGCTGGCGGGCAATGGCAGCGCCGCCGACTGGTGGGACGATGCCCTGCCGCACTTTCAGCGCTATCAGGTGCAGCCGCTGGAACTGCCGGGCTTTGGCGACAATCCGCTGCCTCCTTGCAATGACCTCGGTGAGTACGCCGAGGCCTTGCTGGGCATGACGGCGCCGGGCAACGCGATTGTCGCGGTGGGGGTCAGCGCGTTGATCGTGCTGCACGCCTTGCAACGCCGCCCCGGGCATTTCTCGCGCAGTGTGCTGCTGTCTCCGGTGGGGGCCTTTCTCTGGCAACGGCGCCTGCCGGCACTGATGTCGCCGCTGCCGGCGCGCCTGCTGATTCATGGCTTGCTCAGCCATAAACCGACCCTGTTCGCCGGCAAGTTCTCGCGCCAGCCGTGGACCCAGGAGCAATACCAGCGCATGGGCTCGGGCTATGCCCGCTGCCGGGCTTTCGTGCCGCTGTGGCAACAGCTGCGGGCCGACACCGCGCTGCCACTGCTGGAGTGGATCAAGGACCCGGTGCACCTGGTCTGGGGCGACCAGGACCGGCTGCTGGGGATGGCCCAGGCTGCGGCCTGGTCGGCGATCCTGGCCCGGGCCGACCTGCGGATCAGCCTCAAGCCGGGCTGGGGCCATTACCCCTGGATCGATGCGCCGACGGCGTTCGTCGACTGGCTGGAGTCCGCCGATCCGGGCTTTGTCGCCCACACCAAGGGCGGCCGCCTGCACCTGGCGCAACTGGCCGGCCAGCCGGTGCCCAGCGCCCTGTCCCTGGACAGCGCCGGCGACCCGCGCTTGCCGGCCCTGCTCGCCAGCCAGCCGCAGGCCCTGTGGGCGGTGCGTTCTTCCAGCTACGGCGAAGATCAGGCCGACTCGGCCAATGCCGGGCTGAGCACCACTTACCTGCGGGTCGCCAGCGCGGACGTGCCTGCGCGTATCAGCGAGCTGCGGGACGCCGGCGTCGAGGAAGTGGTGGTGCAGCGCTTCATCCAGCCGACCCTGTCGGGGATCGCCTTCGTGCGTCATCTCGCGGTGGAGCTGGAGTGGGTCGAAGGCCATCTGGAAAGCCTCGCCGACGGTCAGGTCAGCCCCCAGCGGGCGGTGCTCTCGCGGCTGGGCAGTGCCTGGGAAAGTGGCCACTTCGCCAGCACCCAGGGACTCGACGCCAGTGCCTTGTGGGACTTCCTGCAAGGGGTGCTGAAGGTCTTCCACTATGTGCCCGGCGATGTGGAATGGGCCTGGGACGGTCAGCAACTGTGGCTGCTGCAGTACCGCCCCATCAGCGACTACGGCTGGCGCCGGCACCTGACCGCAGCCAATATCGCCGAAATCCTGCCGCCCCAGCCCAGCCGCTTCGTCGAGTACGGCCAGCGCCGCGCGGCGGCGAGCATCCCGGCGATCATGGCCCGCTGGGACAGCCGGGTGCTGCAGGACAACGAACCCTTCACCGCGGTGTTCGGCGGGGCTTCCTATATCAACAACGACCTGTTCCTGGCGCGCCTGGCCGATTGGGGCCTGCCCTCCTCCAGCTACGCCGGGGAAGTCGGTGGCGCCACCCCGGAGCTGCCCCTGCGCCCGCTGCGGCTGCTGCGCTCGCTGCCGCGTTTCCTGCGCATGCAGCACGTTGCCCGAGGCCATCTGCTGACCCTGGAACGCGGCCTGCGGCGCTTCGATGACGAGTTGGCGCAGTTGCATCAGAGCGCTGCCGATGGCCAACAACTGGCGGACTGGTTCAGCCGTTTCTATGTGTTCGTGGTGCAGGGCAACCTGTGCATCGCCACCGCCCTGGCCAGCAGCGGCGGCGCGCTGCTGGGGCGCCCGCCCACCGCCTACGACAACCTGGACCACAGCCCCCATCGCCTGCCCTGGGAAACCGACCCCGGCACCCCGCGCCCGCCCTGCACGGAGTTGCCGCTGCAGGCTTTCCCGCACTGGAGCCCGGCCATCACCCTGGCCCACCGCCTGGGTTTGCCGGGCATGCGCGGCTACTACCTGCAAGTGCGCGAGTGGTACCGGGACAACCTGATGCGGATCTTTTTCCGCCTGCACCACGCCGTGCCCGAGGCCGATCGCGGCTACTGGTTCGCCCCCCACGAGCAGCCGCGCAGCCGCGGCGGCAGCTTCTGGCAGGACGGCCGCGAAGGCAGCGAGCAGGCCGCGGGCTTCATGATCTATCCGGGGCAGGTCCAGGGCGTGCTGGGGGTCGATATCCTCCTGGAAGATACCCTCGATCCCGGGCGCCACGCTCACTACCAAGCGGCCCGGGCCGTGATCGCGCGCATGGGTGGGCGCCTGTCCCACGGCTCCACGCTACTGCGGGAACTGCGCAAGCCGTCGGCGGTGCTGCCGCAAGTGGACACGGCCTGGGTCGGCCGCGAAGTGCTGTATAGCGACGGCCAGCTGAGCCTGGTCGAAGGCTGAACCGCGCCCCTGGGCTCAGACCTGCTCGGTGCTGGCAAAACGTTCGCGGTAGGCCTGGGGCGTCACCCCCAGGGCCCGCAGCAGGCTGCGGCGCAGGGTTTCTTCACTGCCAAAACCGCATTGGGCGGCGATGCGTTTGATCGGCAGGCCGGTGTCGGCCAGCAGGCGCCGGGCGGTTTCCACGCGGATCAGTTCGATGGCCCGGGCCGGGGTCTGGCCGGTGTCGGCGCGGTAGTGACGGACGAAGCTGCGCTCGCTCATGCCCGCCTGCTGGGCCAGGATCGGCAAGGTCAGCTCGCGACTGAGATTCTCGGCAATCCAGGCGTGCAAGCCATCGAAACGCCCGCCGCTGTTTTGCAGCGACAGGGTCACGCTGAACTGCGACTGGCCGCCCGGGCGCTTGAGAAACACCACCAGTTGCCGGGCCACATCCAGCGCCGCCTCGCGCCCCAGGTCGGCCTCCACCAGGGCCAGGGCCAGGTCGATACCGGCGGTGACTCCGGCCGAGGTCCACACCGGGCCATCGTTGATAAAGATCGGATTGGGCTCCACCCGCAGCTGCGGGTATTGCTCGGCCAGTTGATCGCAGCGGGTCCAGTGGGTCACCACCCGGCGCCCGTCCAGCCAGCCACTGGCGGCCAGCAAAAAAGCCCCGGTGCAGACCGAGGCCACCCGCCGCGAGGCCGTTGCGCGCTGGGCGACCCAGGCCACCAGCTGCGGGTCCCGAGCCGCCTCATAGACGCCCCAACCGCCGGCAATGATCAAGGTGTCGCAGGCCACCTCCGGCGCCGGCAGGGCCTCGGCCAGCAGCGCCAGCCCCGATGAACTCAGGGTCGCCCCGCCCGGGTTGGCAATGACCCTGGGGTTGTAGGGCAAGGGCAAGCCCAGGCCACGGGCCCGGTCATTGGCCGAGGCAAACACCTGCAACGGGCCGGTGACATCCAGCAACTGGGCATTGGCGAAGGCCAGGACAAACACATTTTTCGCGGAGCTGGACATGATTGGCGTAAATCGAGGGCAGGTTGGCGTATGCGCCAAATCCTAGAACGCTAGAGTCAAGCCGTCCACCCCACCCACACAAGGAACAGGCCATGACAGTGCAGATAGGTTTTCTGTTGTTTCCAGAGGTTCAACAACTGGACCTGACCGGTCCCCACGACGTGCTGGCCTCGCTGCCCGACGTACAGCTGCACCTGCTCTGGAAGGAAACCGGGCCGGTGATCGCCAGCTCCGGCCTGGTGCTACAGGCCACCACCGGCTTTGCCGACTGCCCGCCCCTGGATGTGCTCTGCATTCCCGGGGGCGCCGGTGTCGGGCCCTTGATGGAAGATCCCCAGACCCTGGCGTTCATCCGTCGGCAAGCGGCCCGGGCGCGGTATGTGACCTCGGTGTGCACCGGCTCCCTGGTGCTTGGCGCCGCCGGCCTGCTGCAGGGCAAGCGCGCCACCACCCACTGGGCCTACCACGAACTGCTGGCACCCCTGGGGGCGATCCCGGTGCGCGAGCGGGTGGTGCGTGACGGCAACCTGCTGACCGGCGGCGGCATTACCGCCGGCATCGACTTCGCCCTGACCCTGGCCGCCGAACTGTTCGACGCCGCCACCGCGCAGCGGGTGCAACTGCAACTGGAGTACGCCCCGGCGCCGCCGTTCGAGGCCGGCAGCCCGGACACCGCCCCGGCCAGCGTGGTGCAAGAGGCCCGCAGCCGGGCAGCGGATTCCCTGCACAAGCGCCGGGAGATCACCCTGCGGGCGGCTGCCCGACTGCAAGCCGGCTGAGCCGCGCAACGCCTCCTCCCTTCAGGCGCGGCGTACCTGCCCATGGCGATCATTGCTCAGCAACTGAGCAATGGCGCCGTCACCATAAGTGCGTTCGACTTTGGAAATCACCACCTGATAACCGGCGTACCAGCGCCGGTACTGGCGCTTGGCTTCCAGGTGCCTGGGGTGACGGGCAAAGGCCTGGATCGAAGCCTCATCCTCCCAGTAATAACTGGCATTGATCAGCGCCTGATCCGCGCTGGTCCAGGATTGGGCGCCGACAAAGCCCGGCAAGCTGATGGCAATTTCGTCGATCAGCGCGCTGAGGCGATGGAACTCCTCGTCCCGCTGGCCCGGCTTATAGATAAAGGCGGCGATGTACATGCTTGAACTCCGTTGAGGTGATAAGTCAGACCGGCCGGGCCAACAGTGCCAGGCGCAAAGCCAGCGCCAGCAACACCGCCGCCAGCAGCCAGGATTGCAGCCGGGCAAAACGTGCCGTCGTGCCGGAGAAGCTCCGTGTCAGGAGCGCGCCGAAGATCCCCAAGCTGGTGTGAAAGATTCCGCTGACCAGGGTCAGCAACAGTCCCAGGACAACCAGCTGCAAGGCGATGCTGCCGTGAGCCGGCCGGACGAATTGCGGCAGGAACACCATGAAGAACAACAACGCCTTGGGGTTCAGCAGGCTGTTGCACAGGGCCCGGACAAACACCGTGGACAGCGGCACCCGGACGGCATCGACGAGGTTCAAGGCGCCGTTACCCGCCAGGGCTTTCCAGGCCAGCCACAGCAGGTAGGCGACCCCGGCATAGCGGAGCAGATCGAACGCCGGTGGCCAGCTGGCCACCACGGCGGTGACGCCTGTGGCCGTGAGCAGGGTCAGGCCGATATCCGCCGCGCCAATCCCCAACCCCGACGCCACCCCACCGCGCCAGCCATAGGCCACGCCATGGCTGATGACAAAGGCCATGTTGGGCCCCGGCGACAGCAGCAACAGCAACACGGCGCCCAGGAAGATCGACAGAGTGGAAAGGTCCGGCATGTGCGCGCTCCTGCGCAAAAGCCGCTAGATTAGGCCCCCTATCTGATACAAACAAAAAAGTGTTCTAGATACACAAGGTGGCCGAGCATGCGCCGTACCCGCTACAAAACCATCGTCGATCACTTCGCCCAGCGCATCCGCGCCGGCCAGCTGTGCCCAGGCACCCAGCTACCGACGGTTCGGGCGCTGATGGCCAGCGAGCAGGTGGCACTGGCCACGGCGCTGCGGGTCTACCACGAGCTGGAAGCCATCGGCCTGGTGGTGGGCGAGCCCGGGCGCGGCACCTTTGTCCGCGACACCAGCCTGCCCCGGGGCATGGGCCTGGAACAGCACCCCGCCGGCGCCGCCTCGGTGGACTTGTCGTTCAACTACCCGTCCCTGCCCGGCCAGGCGGAAAGCCTGCGCGAGGGCCTGCGGGCGATTGCCGCCTCCGGCGACCTGGATGCCCTGCTGCATTCCGCGCCCCAGGGTGGGCGCCCCCATGAGCGCCAGACCGCAGCGCGGCACCTGCGCAACCGCGAGATCCGCGTCGCCGCCGAGCAGGTACTGATCGTCAACGGCGCCCAGCAGGGGCTGGCGGTGAGCCTGCTGGCGCTGCTCCAGCCCGGGGATATCCTGGCGGTGGACGCCCTGACCTACCCGGGCCTCAAGACCCTGGCCCAGGTCCAGCGCCTGGACCTGGAACCACTGCCGCAACACAACGGCCAGATGGACCTCGACGCCCTGCAGGCCCTGTGCCGCCGGCGCCCGGTGCGGGCGCTGTACTGCATGCCGACCCTGCACAACCCGCTGGGCACAGTGATGCCCCTGGCCGAACGTCGACGCCTGGCGCAACTGGCCCGCGAGCATGACCTGCTGCTGATCGAGGACGGCGCCTACGCTTTCCTCGCCGAACCGGCACCGCCGCCGCTGCAGACCCTGGCCCCGGAGCGCACGCTGTACATTTCCGGGCTGTCGAAAAGTGTCGCTTCGGGATTGCGCCTGGGGTTTATCGTCGCGCCGCCGGAGATGATCCCGGCCCTGGAGCGGGCTATCCGCGTGTCGACCTGGAGCACCCCGTCGCTGACCGTGACCCTGGGCTGTCGCTGGATCGAGTCGGGGCTGGTGGACAGCCTGGAAGAGCAGAAGCGCAACGATGCCCGCAGCCGCCAGCAGCTGGCCAGGCGGGTACTCAAGGACTGCGATGTTCAGGCCTGGCCATCGTCGTATTTTCTCTGGCTGACATTGCCTGAAGGCTTGCGAGCCGAGGCCGTGGTGTCGGCCCTGGAGCATCAGGGGGTGACGGTGACTTCGGCAGAACCCTTCGCCACCACCGCTCACGTGCCCCAGGCTTTGCGGGTAGCCCTGGGCTCCATTGGCCTGCCGCTGCTGGAACAGGCCCTGGTAAAAGTCCGCAACGAAGTCACCCGCTGAGCGTGAGCACTCCGGGTTGCGGCCAGCACATCACCCGCCGAACTCAACCACTATTCGTAGGAGCCGGCTTGCCGGCGAAAGCGACCTGAACAGCCCCTTCGCCGGCAAGCCGGCTGCTGGGTTTATCGAGGACTGCGGTACTGGAAAATGCAGACGAAAAAAAACCCGCCGAAGCGGGTTTTTTCCAAGACCATCATGACTTCCTGTCTGCAGCATCCGTGCTAATGGTCGATCTTCCTTGATCCTGAGCGCTTCCTGCGCTGCAGTTGTGGGAAAGAAGATTAAACACAAAGCCCGGTGCGCAGAAGGCGCATTGAATTACAGCGCGTGTAGGAAATTCGCTATAGCTCACTTACGCAAACCCCTAGCTCAACACGCCAGTGCCTGAATGGCCAAAGCCGCGACTTTGAGCTGGTGGCGGGCTCCGGCCTGGTGGTCATCCTGGAGGAACCAGGCGGCGGACAGGCCACTGAACGCCAGCACCCATTGCACCAGGCGTCGAGGATCGAACTGCGCCGCTGCGGCGATCACCTGCACCTGCCGGGCAAAGCGCAGTGGATCGGTGGCGCTGGGCAAATCCGGATTGCAGATCAGGTTGGCAAAGTCGAAGGTGCGCTCGCCGTACACGCGTTTTGGGTCAATCACCCGCCAGCCGCGCTCGCCGAAGTCCAGCACATTGTCGTGGTGCACATCGCCGTGCAGTACCACGAGGTCCCGAGGCGCGGCCAACAGTTGCTCGGCCATGGCCAGGCTATTGAGCAACAAGCCACCCTGCTGTTGCGCTGCCTCGCGCAGATCCTTGAACCAATGATCCAGGGGCAGCAACGCCGGCCAGGGTTGCGCACGTGGCGCATGCAGGCGCGCCAGCGTGGCGCAGACAATGTGGCTGACGGCGTCGTGCTCGCCCGCCAGGGCCATGCGCATCAATGAACGCGAGCCCTGCGCGCGTTCCATCAACAGCGCCTCAGCCTCCTGGGCATAAACCTGCGCCGCGCCCTCCCCGGCCCACCAGGCCATCAGGCGGTTACCGCCCTGCTCGTCCTCATCCAGGGCGAGTTTCAGCATCGCTGGCGCGCCGTCTTCCAGGCGTACGGGCAGCAAACGGCTGCCCGGGGTGACGATGGCCTCGCCATCGGGCAGCAGACGCCAACGTTCGAGATAGGTTGCGAACAAAAGAACAGCTCCAAACGGTAAGTGGTCAGTTTCGGGGCACCGAAGCTGAGCCGCAACTTGATGGTGAAGCTTGCCACTGACGGCATCCACAGCCCCCGGCCATTGCGCGAAGTGATGCAGCCATGCCTCACCTGTAGTCTCCCGATGCGGATGAGAGCGGCCAACATCGGCCTGAAGTTACTCTGCTGCTCGAGCTTGATAGACGCCGTGCACAAAACTGCTGGCCCTGTTAGTGTGCCTCGGCAAAAATCATCGCCCCCCCAACTGCTCGGTACGACAAGAGTGCTCCTGCAATCGGTAGACCAGGCAAAAGTTACGGAGTCAAATACTTGATGGAGTGGATTCTAAGCAACAAGGAGTGGTTACTGAGCGGTATTGGTATCACGATACCGTCGATGCTCTTTGCCTGGTTCTTGCAAAAAAAAAATCGCGCAGCACAGACCCAGAGTCAACGCAGCGGCAACAACAGCACCAACCTGCAAGCAGGCCGAGACATAACCACCGGCAAGAAGAACAGCAAAAAATAACTCAGACCCAGCAGTCCGGAGCTGGCAGCTATAACAATCAGGCCGGCAGAGACCTGACCATCAACCACATCGATTTGCCGCCCGAGCTTCTGCAACAATTCAATCACGCAATCAACAACATGAGAAACTCCGCGGACAGTGAGAAACAGAACATTCTCCTGCTTCTTGAGCGCCAGGAATTCAGCAAGGCCGAAGCAGCACTGGACGCCTTGCTGACGCAGAGAAAGTCTTCATATGCCCAAGAACTGCTGGAAATTGCAGAGCTGTATCTGCCGTTGAACAAAGAAAAGTCCGGGCTTTGTTATGCACAGGCCGCGCAGGCGGGACAGGACAATCCCGAGCTGTTGAACAAGTATGCAATCTACTTGATGAATACAGGCAAGCTTGACGAAGCCCACACGGTATTCGACTTGCTGCTCGCAATGAGCCACTGCGACGATAAGGTCAGGGAACTCGCCCTCGGCAATCGTGGCGTGCTCTATAAAAACCAGGGCAAGTGGCAAGAAGCCATTAGCTATTTGCGTCAGGCCCAAGTGCTGTCCATCCGTAACAACAATAAAATCATTGAAACGTCGAACCTGAACAACCTGGGCGCCTGCTTCAACCACACGGGTGAGCTGAGCGAGGCCGGCTCCTGCATTCAACTGGCGCTGGAGAAGATCGAAAGCTTATTGGACCAACCGCAAACTGACCCCGATCTTGCCAAGCTAAAGTCCATACAAGCCAACGCCTTGAGCAACCTGGCCATAAACAAGAAAAAGCTCTTCTTGCAAAGCGCTAGGAGTGCATACCTGGACGAAGCCGAACAGCTCCTGAAACGCGCCATAGACATTGATCAGTCCAGCGGCAACAAGTCGTTTCTTATCCGCCACCACGGCAACCTGGCCAACATCTACAAGCTGCAAGAACAGTATGAAAAGATGCACAGACACTTGGAAAAAGCCCGCGTGCTTTCCATCAGCCATGGCACCTTGAAAGATAAATTGACGGTACAGGTCAACCTGGCCCAGGCCTACTACCAAGAACACAACCATCGGCAAGCGTTGCAAACCTACGAAAACTGCTTTGCCAACGAAAACATCTTAGAGTTTCGCCAATTGACGGCAACAGCGCTGTCAGGACTGGCCGATGTCCACAGGGCGCTGCATGAAGAACCGCAAGCCAACCACTGTGCGGCGCAAGCAAGGGCCCTGTTCGCGGAACTTGGCTCCAGCAGCGAAGTAGAGCGCATACGCAAGGATTACCCTATGGCCCGACCTTAAGGACCTTGCCCAAGTCCTCAAGGCCAAGGCTTTAGCAGCGGGGCATGCCTTCGCTCTACAGCTATGCCGATGAGCGCCTCAGCCCGCTTGCAAGTAGTTCTCTATCTGGCTCATCTGCTCGTCCCAACCACGGCTGTTCATGCGAAAGGCCTTGAGCCGACGCTCGCTGGGAATGCCGTCGAAGCCCGATTCGACCACCCGCAGCAAGGTGCCGCCGCCATGGGGTTCCAGTTCGAACTGCACCAGGGTGGTGGGCTCCGCCGAGTAGTCATGGGCCGGGTCAACGGGATAGGGATGCCAGCGAAAGGAAAACAGCTCTTCGGGCAGCATCTGCTCCACCTGCACATCCCAGGTCAGGTGTTCATAACCTGGGTAAGTGACCGCCCCCCGGGTGCGTTGGCCGGGAGCGAAATGCTGGCCCTGCAGGGCCACGCCGAACCAGCGACCGAAGGTCTCGGCTTCACTCAGTGCCGCCCATACCTGCGCCGGGCTGGCATGCAGCAGGATCTTGCGTTCGATGCGATCTGAAGAGTTCATGGATCACCTCCAGTGATGAGCACTAGCTCTGTACGGAAACTACCTGATCTTCGTTCGGCGGGTTTTCGTACAGACCTTAGACCTCTGTGAGTCCAGCGCAACCTTTATCTGGCCGAAGGCGCGACTGATCGTCCCCAACGAAAAATGCTACTGTCGCCGGCGCCACCGCACCTCTACTTTGCAAAGGATCTGCCATGCCCCTCTCCCTGATCGACCGCTACCGTGGCAGCCTGCTGGGCCTGGCCTGTGGCGACGCCGTCGGCACCAGCGTCGAATTCAAGCCCCGTGGCAGCTTCACGCCAGTCACCGATCTGCTGGGCGGCGGCCCCTTCAACCTCAAGGCCGGGCAGTGGACCGACGACACCTCCATGGCCCTGTGCCTGGGGGAAAGCCTGTTGCGCAAGGACGGCTTCGACCCGGCCGACCAGATGGGCCGCTACCTCAATTGGTGGCAATGGGGCTATTTGAGCGCCACCGGCGAGTGCTTCGATATCGGCATGACCGTGCGCCAGGCCCTGAGCGACTTCCAGGAACACGGCCAGCCCTTCGCCGGCGCAACCGACCCGCAAACCGCCGGCAATGGTTCGTTGATGCGCCTGGCGCCCGTGGTGCTGTTTCACTACCCCGACCTGGCCCGGGTCCGTGAATTTGCCGGCGCCAGTTCCCGCACCACCCACGGCGCCGCCGAAGCCGTCGAATGCTGCCAGTTGTTCGCCGGGCTGATTGCCAAGGCCCTGGGTGGCGCCAGCAGGGTGGAACTGCAACAGCTCGATGATCTGGCGTTCAGCCAGCCCAAGGTCGCGGCATTGGCCCAGGGCGGCTACCGGGAGAAAAGCCGCGAGCAGATTCGCGGCAGCGGCTACTGCGTCGACACCCTGGAGGCCGCGCTGTGGTGCTTCCAGCACACGGACAGCTACGCCGAAGCGGTGCTCGCCGCCACTAACCTGGGGGATGACGCCGACACCACTGCCGCCATCGTCGGTCAGCTGGCCGGAGCCTTTTATGGGGTCCAGGGGATACCGCCGCACTGGCTGGCCCAACTGCACATGGGCGATGAGATCCAGGCCATGGCCGACGACCTGCTACAAGCCTCGCAACGCCACGCCTCTGCCCGACCACTCAACGGCAGTTGCCTGTGCCAGGGCGTGCAATATCAGGTGCAACGCCTGGACATGCCCATCGGTCACTGCCATTGCCGGACCTGCCGCAAGGCCCATGCCGCGGCCTTTGCCTCCACCGCCGGGGTGATGCGCGAGCACTTTCGCTGGACCCGGGGCCAGGAGCTGCTGAGGGCGTTCGAGTCCTCGCCGGGCAAGCTGCGGCACTTCTGCTCGGTCTGCGGCTCTCACTTGCTGGCGGAGCGGCCGGGCCAGCCCCACGTGATCCTGCGGGTGGCGACCCTGGACGATGATCCGGGGCAGACGCCACAGGTGCATATCTGGACCTCCCACGATGTGCCCTGGCTGGCCGACGAAGCGCTGGAGCGCTGGCCCGAGTGGCAACCCAGCCGCGGCTAGACTGTTTTTTCTCATTGACCGACTGCGAGACTTTCCATGCGTCCGATCCTGCTTCTGGCCCTTGCGCCGCTGCTGCTGGCTCCATTGGCCCAGGCCTACGACTGCAACAGCAGCACCCAGACCGATATGAACCTGTGCGCCAACGCCCTGAACAAGGCCGCGGACAAGGAGCTGAATACCCTTTACCAACAGATCAACCAGCGCCTGAAAGACCAGCCACACAGCAAAAAGCTGCTGGTCAGCGCCCAACGCGCCTGGCTGGCGTTCCGCGATGCCGAGTGCGGTTTTTCCACCTCGGGGGTGGAAGGTGGCAGCCTGTATCCGGTAGCCTACAGCAACTGCATCACGGCCTTGACCAAGACTCGGGTGGAAAGCTTCAAGCAATACCTGAAGTGCGAGGAAGGGGATTTGAGCTGCCCGGTACCCAGGCAATAGGAGCGGGCTTGCCCGCAAAGCATCGGTAAGGACGCCCCACAGCGTGCGGGCCTGTTCGCCGGCCAGCCGGCTCCTACCACAGGAGCCGGCGGCGGGAGACGCAGTCAGCGGATGAAGATCTGCGCGGTGGTGATGGCCATGTCGCCCCCGGGCAAGGTGATCTTGCCGATCTGCTGCATGCTCTGCACATCGAAGATCGCTACGTCGTTGAAGGTCCCCGACAGGTAGATCTTGGTCCCCGCCCGGTTGAACGAGATGCAGTAGTAGGAGTGTTCCAGGGTTGCAGCCTGGAGCAGCTTCTTCTGCTTGATGTCGTACTTGGCCAGGCGGTTGAGCACGCCGAACATCAGGTTCGGGTCCTTGGGCGAACGCATGCCGCTGAAGTAGATTTCGGTCAGGGGGCCGAAGTCGGTGGTCTCGGTCTTGCCGGTCGCAAGGTCGACGCTGAACAGTCCGTACAGCGGCTCGGCGGTGGCCGGGTCCTGCTGCTTGTCCTTGAACTTCGCGGCGGTGTAGAGCAGCGAGAAGTCATGCCGGTAGGTTTGCTGGTTCCACACGTAGAGCACGTCCGGAGCGCTGTAGTTGGGACGTTGCCAATGGCGGCTGGGGATCAGCACCTCGAACTTGCCGGTCTTGACGTCAACCTTGTACAGGTCCGGCCCGGCCACATACAGGGTACCGTCATCACCGCTCTGCATGATGGTCAGCTGGCGCGGCGCGGGGAAGCTGCGCACCGGCTTGGCATTGAGCCCGGCGTCGGTGGCGTAGACATCCAGCCGCGGTTCCTTGACCTCGTAGCGATCATTGAGCAGCAAGGTCGGGTTGGCCACGGTGTACAGCTCCTTGCCGTCGTGGCTGACGGTGAAGGCGAACATCGAGCGCGCCTTCTCCCCCGGGTGCTGGGTGATGCTGGCGTGGAACACCTGCTTGCAGCTGTCGAGCTCGACGCCGTAGACATCCGCGTAGTGGTTGTTCAACACGTAGGCGATCTTGCGGTCCGGCGACAGTTGCACGGTGCCGGGGCCGAAGGCGTCGGGCATCTTGCAGGTCTTGTACAGGCTGTCGCTGGCCAGATCGATGACGTGCAGGTTGTTCGGGTAATTGGTGGTCACCATGTATTCGTGGCCACTGTTGAGGGCCAGGCCTTCATCGGCCAGAACGCTGAACGAGCAGGCGCCGAGAACCGCGAGTGCGACCAGGCCGCAGGCTTTGATGCTGTGCATGCTGGAATCCTTCTTCTTGTTCATCACTTGTCTTTCGGGAAGACAGTGCCGAGGTTGCGCCAGTTGTCGTTGGAGGCCTGGGCGTCCTTGTTCCAGTCGGGGTAGGTGCTCATCATGTCCGGCACCTGGGCCGGCCACCAGCACGGGTCGGAGCAGCCATAGAGGTCGGCCTCCATGGGCTGGCACAGGGACGAGACCCCGCCAAAGGCGTCGATTTCCCAGCCCGGGTCGGTGGTGGAAGCGCAACCGGCCACGGAGTTCATCGCCAGCACGTCTTCGATCCGGTCCTGGGCCGCAGCCTCGGTCAGTTTCTGAGCTTTGTTGTTGATTGGCTTGAGATGTTTCATGTCAGTGAGCCTTGCGCGGAGTGATGTAAGTGCTGATGAACGCAGGGTTGTGCGCCATGATCCGGCTGTAGACTTCGATGCCGAAATCCACCCAGTCACGCATCAGTTCGCAATAGTGATACGTCGGGTGCGCCGGGTCGCCGTAGCGGGCGTAGCTCTCGTGGTAGCAGCCACCGGAACACAGGTTGCGGATGCGGCAGCTGTCGCAACCTGTGTGGGTCCGGTCCAGGCGCTGGGACAGAAAGTCGTTGAGTTGCACCTGCTTGACCCCGCCGCCATGCACGTTGCCGAAGGTCGGCAAGGATGAGCCGGTAAAGCGGTGGCACAGGTTCAGTTCGCCCTTGTGGTCCACCGCCAGCATCTTCAACCCAGCGCCGCAGGGCAGCGCCTTCTTGTGGCCTTCATGGATGTCGGTGATCAGCTGGTGCAGGTTGGAGAAACCGATATTGCGGTGCTCCAGCGCCGCCTCCAGATAACGCCGCCCCAGGCGCTTCATGCTGGCAAAGACCTCGATCAACTCCTCGCTGCTGAGGTTGAAGCTGCTGATGTCGCCGGAGGTCACCGGGGCGAATCCCACCTCGGCAAACCCCAGCTCGTTGAACAAGTGGTCCCAGATGGTCTCAAGGTCGGTGACCCCGGTGGTCAGGGTCACCCGCGCCCCCACCGGGCGGCTGTTGTAACGCGCCAGGAGCATCTGCGCCTTGCGCCGCACCACGTCATAGGTGCCCTGCCCGCCCACAGTGATGCGGTTGCGGTCATGCACGGTCTTGGGCCCGTCGATGCTCACCGACAGCCCGAAACGATGAGCGTTGAGGTAATCCACTACCTCCTCGGTCAGCAGGGTGGCGTTGGTGGTCATGACGAACTCGACGAACTTGCCGGCCGCGCTAAAACGCTGTTCGCAGTAGTCCACCATGGCCTCGATCAGCGGCCGGTTGCTCAGGGGCTCGCCGCCGAAGAACACCACGGTGTAGCGTTCTTCGTCCGGGGATTCCTGCAGCAGCATCTCCACCGAGGCGATGGCCGTGTCCAGGCCCATCTTCTTGCCTGCCGAGGGCTTGTCCAGGTCTTCCTTGTAGCAGTAGGTGCAGCTCAGGTTGCAGCCAGTGTTGACGTTGAGCACCACGGTATTGATTGCCGTGCGCTCGACCCGCTTGACGCCGATTTCCGGGGTCAGGGGCGAGCCGTCGCTGACCAGCTCCAGGGCGATCAGCTCGCGCAGGGTGTCGCTGACATCCAAGCCGTCGTAAGCGCCAGCCAGCTGTTGGATCAAGTCTTCCGGGGTACAGCCGGGCCCGCGCAGGGCATCGATGATGCTGCAGGTCAAGGCATCGCTGGCGAACAGCGAACTGCTGGGGATATGGAACAGCATGCGGTCGGCGTCCATCTGCACTTCATGCAGGTTGCGCTCCACCAGATTCAGAATTGCGCCCATTACAACCTCCTGTGCAAGCCCCGCTTTCGGGGCCTGCGGTCATTGCCTGAAAGTGTCTGTCGGTAGCGTTCGACGGCCTTCAGGGAATGGGTGGATTGTTCCAGCGTTGCACGGTGACGATCAGTTGGCCCTCGCCGGTCAGGGCCTTGCCGGCGTCATCCACGGCGGCGATCACCTTGAGGTTGCCGGCGTTGTTGGTGGACATCTTGCGCTGCGGGTTGGGCCCCGCATCGCCGGGGGTGAACACCCCGCTGTCGGCCTGCATGCTGCCGGCGTACTTGACGTCTTCGTCCTTGGCCGCCTGCTCGTCGAAGGCCTCGACCTTCCATTGCGCCGGCATCACGCCGATGCGATAGGCCTTGCCGTCGGCGCCCTGGCCCCAGGCCTCGGCATCGAAACGCCCCTGGACCTTGGGCGTCGAACCGCCACCGTCGCCAATCCGCGCCACCGAGAACGCCGGCACCACCTTGACCTCGGCGATGCGCTGGTACACCGCCAGCGTGGCGCCCTTGAGGCTGCCGACACTGACTTCGCGCAGCCCCGGCTGGGCGCTGGCCGCCGCCTTGAGCTTGAGGCGGATGCGCTCCGGGCTCTGCTCCAGCACCTGCAGCACCTCGACGCCCTTGCCGAAGCTCGGAGTGCCGGAGAGGCCCGCGCCCACCAGGGTCACTTCGGCCTCCTCGCCAGCCTTGAGGTAACCCGGCTGCACCGCCAGCAGACGCTGGCTGCCCTGTTTGGCGGCGATGAAATCCAGGCCGCGCTCGTCGTGCTCGGCCTCGAACATCCGCCCTTGCAGGGCGTTGCCCTGGGCCGCCAGCACCTGGCGCATGACCACGCCGTCGACCGTGACATTGCCGCGCCATTCATAACCGCTGTAGAGGATCGCGCTGCCCTGGCCATTGAACGGGCTGCCATCGGCGTACTGGCCCTTGACGCTGACCTTGAACTGATCGCCTGCCTCGGCGCTGACGCTCATCACCCCGGCCAGTGCGCCCTTGCCCGGCAGATGGCCGCTGAAGCTCCAGTCGCCGGCCAGTGCCGCCGCTTGCGGGCGGGCCTGTTGCCAGGCCTTCCAGGCCGGGTTGTCGAGGGGGTAACGCTGGGCCAGCAAGGGCACCATGTCCTTGAGGGCGGTGGGCAACCACTCGCGGTCCCGGGACAGGGCCTGGTACTCCAGGGACGGCCACTGGCCGAGGTGGAAGTTCACCAGGCGCTCCCATTCCTGGGCCGGACGCCGTTGCAGGGCAATGCGCGCGCCAGAGTGACAACGGGCGCACATCTGGGTGGTCTGCTCGTCGAAGTGCTCGACGGTGTTCAGGCGCCGCTCCAGGGCGTAGCGCACGCCGTCGGTCTCGCTGGGGGCCAGGCCCTGGGTATCGGCGAGGTACTTGACCAGGGTGCGGCGCTCGTCATCGCTGATTTGCAGCCCGTGCATGACCTGCATGCGGGCAATGCTCATCAGCCAGCCTTCCGGGGTCTTGCGCTGATGGCTGATGCGGCTCAGGGCGCCCCCGGCCTCGGGGGTGTGGCAGCCCTGGCAGGTTTCCTTGAGGATGCTCTGCGCATCCCGGGCGGCGAAACTCGAAGGGGCATGCAAGGCGCTACAGGTGGCAATGGCCAGCAGGCTGGCGCTCAGCCTAAGGCGGAGTTTTCTCTTCATCAGGGTCGAACCTCCCACGGTGCTTTCTTATTTTTAGCGAGTCGTTTTTTTGGTTTCTGCCATGTCCGGCGATACCGGCCATGGAGGCAAGAGAAACGTCTGAAGCTATGCAATACACGGAGCGTGCCAGCTTACAAACCAGCGCCCGATCAATGACTTAGACAGATGCCCGGGGCGCCATCAGGCTGATGGGTGTTACTCGACGTACAATTTCGCGACAAACGTCTCAGTCTGAGACAGGGTTTAGCGCTGTACCTGTGGTTTTCTTTGCAATTGGATCTTGCATTTATCCGGCGCCACCGCAGAATCTCCCGCGCTTTGCCCGCCCCGTGTTTCGGGGCGCTCTGCACTACCCCTCATTTACAAGGAACCTGAAGTTCATGGATAGAAGCGCCTGTGCCCGTCTCGGCTCGCTGATCCTCTCGTTGTCTGCTCTGACCCTGGTTGGATGCAAGGAAGACTCCAGTCCCAAAACCACCACCCTCGCGCCGGCCCCGGCTCCGGCGGCCATGGTCATGCCGATCTGCGCCAATGGCGAATGCGCCGTACTCGACCAGAACGGTGCGGTACTGGTCAGCGCCGACAATGACTACGACGCCGTGGTCGCCATGCCCCTGGAAAAGAGCTTCCTGTTCGCCAAGGACGGCACCTGGAACCTGGCCAGCGCCGATGGCAAGCAAATCATCAAGGCCGACTTTACCGATGACCTGCGTCTGCTGACCCCCGGCCTCTTCGGCTTCGGCCAGGACGGCAAGCTGGGGATCATCGACCAGGCCGGCCAGCAGATTCAGCCACCGCGCTTCGACGATCTGTACGTGGGCGGCAACGACGATTTCATCGTCTACGAGATCGGTGGCAAGCGCGGCATTCTCAGCGCCACCGGGCAGGTGCTCACCGAAGCGGTGTTCGACAGCAGCATGGTCCGCGACGATTTCGCCAAGCGTGGCTGGTGGATGATCGCCGAGCGTGGCAGTGACAAGTGGGCGCTGAACCTCAAGACCGGCGAGCAGAAAAAGATCGACTTCGACAGCATCGACGACTTTGCCAACCAGCATATGGTGGTCAGCACCGAACAGGGCAAGGCCCTGGCCAATGCCAAGGCCCAATTGATCAGCGCCGCCACCTACAACTGGATGGGCGAGCCGGGAGACGGCCTGGTGGCCTTCCGCGAACAATACGACAGCCCCTGCGGCTACATGGACTTCCAGGGCAAGACCGTGATCCAGGCCCAGTTCGGCACCTGCCAGGTGTTCGGTAAGCAGGGCGCGCTGGTCACCGCCAAGAATGCCGACGGCAGCTCCGGCAAGGCCGGGTTCATTGACCGTCAGGGCCAGTGGAAGGTGCAGCCGGTCTATGACTCGGCAGACCCGGCCGGCTTCAGCCCCCTGGGGATGTTCAAGCAGGTATCGGGGCTGAACCAGGTCGCGGTGCTGCAGAACGTGTTCAGCGCCACCTTCGGCATCTTCGATGTGGACAAGGGCGTCGAGCTGTTCAAGCCCACCTACGCCCAGATCGGTGCGATCAACGCCGACCTGTTCGTCTTCAGCACCGCCAATAGCCCGACCAAGCAGGCCACCCTGTTCGGCCAGGCCACCCAAGTGCGCACCGTGGGCCTGATGGACGCCAGCGGCAAGGTGCTGGTGGAGCCGGGCCAGTACGTCGATATCCATCTGGATGCCAGCGGCCACTACCTGCTGGCCACCGACGACACCTCGCCCCTGGCCACCTCGGCCCTGTATGACCTCAAAGGCAAGCGCCTGATCGCCAGCAAGTGGCAGGAGCTGGTGGTGGACCAAGCCCGCGGCGCAATCTTCGGCTATGCCGTGGAAGGCCTGGGCGACGACCAGACCCGCAGCCTCAAGGCCCTGTATCGCCTGGACGGCACCCCGAGCTTCCAGGTCAGCCAGGTGGAGTGCGGCGCCGAGCAGGTACGTGACGGCCAGGACAAGGTGCTGTGGCCGGTCAACCCGCAGGAGCACTGCCCACAACCGGACGAAGAAGAAGACCAGGGCGAAGGCGACAACGCTCAGGGCTGAGGCCCTGGGCGAGCTGGTCACGGTGGCAATCAAGCCTGCTAGGATGCGGGCTTGATCGATTCAGCCAACCGGCCCGGATGGGGCCCGACAGGAACTGTCCCATGCTCAACGCTCTGCTTTTCGACCTCGATGGCACCCTGACCGATACCGACGCCCTGCACCTGCTGGCCCTGCAACAGTTGTTGCAGGAGGAGGACGGCCGGGTGTTCACCGAGCAAGAGTTCGCCGCCCACGTCAGTGGCCAGGCCAACGCCAACATGTGCCGCTACCTGTTCCCCGAGCGCAGCGTGGCGGAACATGAAGCCTTCGCCGAACGCAAGGAAGTGCGTTTTCGTCAATTGTCCCCCCAACTCAAGCCCATGCCCGGCCTGCTGCGCCTGCTGGACTTTGCCGCCGAGCACGGCATTGGCGTGTGTGTGGTGACCAACGCCCCGCGGGCGAACGCCGAGCACATGCTCAAGGTGCTGGGCCTTGAGGAGCGTTTCCAGACGGTCCTGGTGGCCGAGGAACTGCCCCGGGCCAAGCCCGATCCCCTGCCCTACCTCAGCGGCCTGGAATGCCTGCAAGCCAGGGCCGAGCATTCCCTGGCCTTCGAGGACTCGGTCCCCGGGCTGACCGCCGCGGTCAAGGCCGGCATCTGCACCTTCGGCCTGGCCACCAGCCAGCAACCACAGACCCTGCTGAATGCCGGCGCCCATCGGGTGATCCAGGACTTCGACGACCCGCAACTGTGGGCCGAGATTCATCGCCGCCTCAACCTGGCCTGAAGGACGGGCCGCCACCAAGCCGGGCCCCCATAAAGGCACGAGCATGGATCAGGTCTTGAAAGGAATGTCGCTGGAGCGTGCAGCGGGACGGTTGGCGCAGGCCAATCAGAGCGGAAACAACAGGTGAGGAGCGATAGCTGGGAAGCAAACAGGTGGGAAACAGCAGGTGGGAAACGAGAAGCAGGAAAAGGCAGGAAGGAAAAAGTGCTCGCCCATCACTTCGGCAGTGGCACCTAAGCCGAAGTACCCCCTTTGGCTGGGCGAGCAGGGAGGAATATACGCAGGTGCTGGGGACGGTCCTATCGGACAGATCCTAAAACGCCGTGCGATCTGGACAAATGACTTTAGGCTTTTTCCTCAGCACGACCTTTTTTTCACAGGACTTTCACCTCGCCTCCCTTAGATTGATTGCCATTCCTGAACGAATCCCATTTGGCCCGCCTATAGCGGGCTTTTTTTTGTCCGGGCATCCGGCGGCCGGCACAACAAAGGGCCGGCCACGGACCTGAGTCGCTCAGCGAGTCGCGGGCTCCAGGACGGATTTCGAGGCTGGGGTGAACCTCAGCACTGGTTCCGGATAAAACCGCGCCGCGGCATTGATCACCGCCTGCACCGAAGCGGTGACGGTATTGGCATGGCACCCGGCGCCAAAGCGGGAACCGGCAACCCCTGGCCACGCCGCTTCAACAATGGCCAACGCCTGTGCATCGGCCCCTGCTCCCAGGTTGCGCTCTTCAAAACTGTCGATGCGCAGGGGCAAGCCCAGGGCGGCCGAGGTCGCGGCGACAGGTCCGTTGCCCACTCCACGCAAGCACAGCGCCGGGTTCCCGGGGGTGGCGATCCGCAACTCGATGCCCTGCCCCTCGGGGGCATCGAACAATCGGTGACCGAGATACTGCAGGCCGGCCGTTGCCTGCGTGCAAGCCAGATAGGTGCGCTGGAACACCTCCCATAAAGCGTCACTGCTCAACTCGGCATCACTGGCATCGGCCAGCTTCTGCACGATGGCGCTGAATTCGATCTGCATGCGCCGAGGCATGACGATGCCGTGGTCGCGCTGCAGCAAGAAGGCGATTCCACCTTTGCCGGACTGGCTGTTGACGCGCACGATGCTGTCGTAGGTCCGCCCCAGATCCTGCGGATCGATGGGCAGATAGGGCACCTCCCAGAAACCGTCGGCCGCCTGGGCGGCAAAGCCCTTGGCGATGGCGTCCTGGTGCGAGCCGGAAAAGGCGGTGAACACCAGATCGCCGACATAGGGATGGCGCGGGTGGATCGGCAGCGCCGTGCACGCCTCGGCGACCCGGGCCACCGCAGCGATATCGGAAAAATCCAGCCCGGGGCTGATGCCCTGGGTATAGAGATTCAGGGCCAGGGTCACCAGATCCAGGTTGCCACTGCGCTCGCCATTGCCGAACAGGCAACCCTCGACCCGCTGGGCCCCGGCCAGCAACGCCTGCTCGGCACAGGCCACGCCGGTGCCCCGATCGTTGTGCGGGTGCACCGACAACGTCACCTGATCACGGCGCTCCAGACGCTTGTGCATCCATTCGATCTGGTCGGCAAAGACGTTGGCGGTGGCCACCTCGACGGTGGTCGGCAGGTTGATGATGATCGGGCGCCCGGGGCCGGCGTCCCAGGTACGGATCGCGGTGTTGCACATGCGCAGCGACACCTCAAGCTCCGCCATGCAGAAGGTTTCGGGGGAGTACTGCAACACCCATTGGGTTTCCGGGTGCTGGTCGGTCAAGTCGCGCAACAGCCTTACATGGCGCTCCACCAGGGCCTCGACCTCGTCCACCGAAAGCCCGAACACCACACGCCGCCAGACCGGGGCGATGGCGTTGTACAGGTGGACGATGACCCGGCGCGCGCCCTGCACACTGCGTACGGTTTCGCGGATCAGGTCCTCGCGCAGTTGGGTCATCACCATGGGCGTGACGTCGGCGGGAATCCGTTGCTGTTCCACAAGCTCACGAACCACCTCGAAATCGGTACGCGAAGCGGCGGGGAATCCCACTTCGATTTCCTTGAAGCCCAGGCGCACCAGCTCCTCGAACAGGCGCAGCTTGCGCTCGCGGTTCATCGGCTCGAACAGCGCCTGGTTGCCATCGCGCAGGTCGGTGGAGAGCCAGATCGGCGCCTGGGTGATGGTGCGTGACGGCCACTGGCGCGAGTCCAGGTCCACGGGGGCAAAGGCACGATATTTGGTATGGGGATGGGTGAGCATACTGACCTCGAAAGAAGCATGGAGAAGGCGATGGATCTCCCCCGCTTTCAGCATGGAAAGCGCTTCGAGGCCGGAGTCTGGGGGAGATCAGCCTGGGTGCCAGCTTCCTGGCAGCACCGGCAGACCCCGGCCGTAAGGCAGGGGTAGGGCTAGTAGCAGGGTCAGGAACCGGGGATTCATGGGCGGTGGCAACCGTCTGGACGAAAGGAATGACTGGCAGTCTAGGGGGCTGCCATCTGAATGTACTGCGCTAAACAGCCTTTTATTATCGCGAAATGGACATTTGAATTTATGATGGTCGCCCCATGATCCCTTCCGCTCCGGAGGCGCTGCGCTGCATGTCCGATCTGCTGGTTGTCTCGTCCATCGATAGCCTGGCGCTGCCGGTCACCAGCATCGCCGTGGATTACCCCAACGGCCATGCAATACCGGCCCACAGTCACCCTCGCTCACAACTGGCCTATGCCATCGAAGGCGTGCTGGTGATCGACACCGAATCCGGACGCTGGGTGGTACCGCCCAGTCGCGGGGTGTGGCTGCAGGCAGGCGTCGAACACCGGGTGCGGATGCGCGGCGCAGTGCGCATGCGCAGCCTGTTCATCAACGCTGATGCCATAGACGGCCTGCCCGAGCATGACTGCGTGATCGAGGTCTCGCCTTTGTTGCGCGAGCTGATCCTGGCCGCCGCCCAGGTCGGCACCCAGTATGCGCCGGACAGCCGCGACGGCCGCCTGATGCGCCTGATCCTCGATGAGATGCGCTCGCTGCCGGTGCTGCCGTTCAGCCTGCCCTGGCCCCATGAGCCGCGCATGCTGCGGGTGTGCCAGGCGCTGGCGGACGACCCGGCGGACAATCGCACCGCCGAGCAATGGAGCGACTGCCTGGCCATGAGCGCCAAGACCTTCCATCGCCAGTTCCAGCGCCACACCGGCATCACCTTTGGCCGCTGGCGCCAGCAGGCGCGCCTGCTGATGTCCCTGGAATGCCTGGCCGAGGGCATGCCGGTGGTGCAAGTGGCGCTGCAACACGGCTACGACAGCCAGAGCGCCTTCGCTGCCGCCTTCAAGCGCCAGTTCGGCACACCACCGTCGGAGTTCTACCGCTGAGGGCTCAGGCCCGGCGCAGCAACAGGCCGGCCACCACGCACAACAGCATGGCCAGCCCCGCCAGCAGGAAGGCATCGCTGTAGGCCAGCAGCAAGGCGTCGCGGTGCAGCACCTTGTCCATCAGGCCCAGGGCTTGCTGACGCAACGGCGCCAGCGCCGCCGAGTGCAGGGCCCTGGCGGACTCCACCGGCGCCTGGGCCAGCAGCCGCACCAGCTCCAGCAAACGCTCCTGGGTGGCCTGGGCAAACAGGTTGATGGACTCACCGATGCGCTGGGCATGAAGCTTCTCGCGCTCCACCACGATCTGGCTGGACAGCGCGATACCAATCGCCCCACCCACGTTGCGCACCATGGAGAACAGCCCGGAGGCCGAGCCCACCTGATCCTTTTCCAGCCCCTGGATCGCCATCACCCCCAGCGCCACCACCACCAGCGATTGGCCGATACCGCGCACCACCAGCGACGGTACGATGACGTTGACCGAGGCATCGGGGTTGAGGTGGATGTTCATCAGGCAGCCGATGCCGGTGATGGCGAAGCCGGCAATGATGATGGTGCGAGCGCTGGTCCAGCGCATCAGGCGCGGGGTGGCGAACGACATGACGAACTGGATCAGGCCGTAGGGGATCATCATCAAACCGATCTGCCGGGCGTTGTAGCCATGGATCTGGGCAAAGTAGTTGGGCACCAGGAACACCACGCCGAACACCACCGCACCGAAGGTGAATTGCATCAGGCTGGCAATGCCGAAGTTGTAGCGGCCCAAGAGGCGCAGGTTGATCAGCGGCTGCTCGCGGCGCAATTCGATGGCCACGAAGGCCAGTAGGCCGAGCGTGGCCAGGACCGCGCAATTGAGGATGAAGCCCGAGGCGAACCAGTCATGACGGCCGCCCTCCTCCAGCATGATCTGCAACGCCGAGAGGCCCACGGCCATGCTGGCGATCCCGCCCCAGTCGCCCTGGCGCAACCTTGCCAGGACCATGGGCTGGGGCCGCACCGACCAGCCGATGACCGCCAGCAGCAACAGCCCCGGCGGCACTTGCAGGTAGAAGATCCAGCGCCACGAATAGGCATCGGTGAGCCAGCCGCCCAGGGACGGCCCCGCCGCCTGGGCCACGTTGTTGGCCACCGCGAACAGGGCCATGCCCATGGGGTGCCGGGCCGCCGGCAGCTCGGTGACGATCAGTTGGAACGACAAGGGAATCAGCACCCCGCCAAAGGCCCCTTGCAGCACCCGGGCGAAGATCAGGCTGTGGATATTCGGTGCCAGGGAGCAGGCAATCGAGAACAGCACGAAACCGGCGGTGCCCACCATCAGCACCCGGCGCATGGAAAACACCGACACCAGCCAGCCGGTCATGGGAATGATGATGATCTCCGCCACCAGGTAGGCGGTGGTGATCCACGAGCCCTCCTCGAAGGTGGCGCCCAGGGAACCGCGTACGTCCGGCAATGAAGCGTTGGTCACGTGCACGTTCATCCCGGCCATGAAGCAGCCCACCACGCTGCCCAGCACCGCCACCCAGGTGCGCAGGGAAATCGCCTGCGCGCCCACCTCGCCCGCGGTGTCCTGTACCGCCTGGGCACTAGTCATGACGGGTATCCACGCTCACCACCACCGACATTCCGGGGCGCAGTTCTGCCTGTCGCGCCTGCCCCGGATCGAGGCGGATGCGCACCGGCATGCGCTGCACGATCTTGGTGAAGTTGCCGGTGGCGTTGTCCGCCGGCAGCAGGGCGAATTCGGCACCGGAGGCCGGGGCAAAACTCTCCACCCGGCCCAACAGCACGTGGCCGCCCAAGGCATCGACCTCGACCCGCGCCGGCTGCCCGGGGCGCATGCCGTCGACCTGGGTTTCCTTGTAGTTGGCCACCACATAGGCGTCCTCGGGCACCACCGCCAAGAGTGGCGCGCCGACTTCAACGTACTGCCCCAGGCGCAGGCGGCGCTGGCCGGCGATACCGGCCACCGGGCTGCGGATCAAGGTGCGCGCCAGATCGATACGGGCCAGCTGCCGCTGGGCACTGACCCGGGCCACGCCCGCTTCGAGCTTGTCCAGTTGCGCCCGGGCGCTTTGCTGCTCGGTATCGAGCACCTGCACCTGCTGGCGCCGCGCCGCCAGCGTAGCCCGGGCCGCCCCCAGCGCGGCATCGGCCTGACGCGCCAAGGCCGCGGCGCTTTCCAGTTGCTGCACGCTGCTGACCTGCTGGCTGGCCAGGTGCTGCTGGCGCCGCCCTTCCTGGCCGGCCCGTTGCGCCTCGGCCTCGGCAGCGCCGACCCGGGCCTGGGCCTCGGCGATCAGGCTCTGTTGCTGTTGCTGGCGGGCTGCCAGATTGGCCAGCCGCGCCTGCCCGGCACGCTGTTCGGCCAGGGCCTCGCGCAGCGCCGCCTCGGCCTGTTCGACCCGGGCCCGATAGTCGCTGTCATCGATCCGCGCCAGCAGGTCGCCGGCCTTGAGCGACTGGTTGTCCTGGACCTCGACCGTCGCCAGGTAACCGGCCACCCGGGGCGCAATGGTGACGATGTCCGCCCGCAGGTAAGCGTCGTCGGTCTCCACCAGGAAACGCCCGCTGAACCACCAGTTCAGGCACCAGGCCAGGATCAGCAACAACACCAGCGCCAACCCGGCATAACCGAGCAAGCGACGGCGGGTGACGGCTTGCGCCGGGGAAACGGAAACAGGGTTTTGGGTCATGGCACAGGCTCGTCGGAAGTTCGCAGGAAAGGGTTGGCCGCCACCCGGTTCGGCGGCGGCAGGACAATCGGCGGCGCGCTGCGCCAGCCACCGCCCAGGGCCTTGAACACCAGCACCTGGGTATCGATCACCGCCGCGTCAGCCTGCGCCGCCGCGGCCCGGGTGCGCACGGCGCTGCGCTGGGCGTCGAGGTAATCCAGGGCGCTGGAAGCACCGGCCGCGCGGGCCAGCCCGGCCAGGTGCAAGGCCTGGTGGTCGCGCTCGGCCGCCAGGTGCAGGGCCTCCTGGCGCTGCAACGCGGCCTGGTAGTCGCTCAAGGCTTGCTGCTGCTCTTTCAAGGCCGCCAGGATGCTGCGGTCAAAATCCGCCAGCGCCGCGCTTTCCCGGGCGTCGGCCTGGGCGATGCGCGCGCGGGCGGCATTGAGGTTGGGCAAGCTCCAGGACAACAGCGGCCCCAATTGCCAGACCGAAGCGTCGCGCTCATCGAAACCCGAGGGCTGGTGCGCCGACGTGTAGACCCCAGCCCCCAGGCTGACCCGCGGATAGAGGTCGGCCCGGGCCACGCCGATGCGCGCCGTGGCCGCTGCCAGCCGGCGCTCGGCCTGGCTCACATCGGGACGCCGGCGCAGCATGGCCAGGGCATCGCTTTGAGGCATGGGCGAACCCAGGCGCAGGGCCTGGTGACAAGCCTCGGCCGCCGCCGGTGCAGCGCCCGGGGGACGCCCCAGCAGTACCGCAAGCTCAGCCAGGGCCCGCTGCCGCCCGGCCTGCAACGGCGGCAAGCTGGCCTGCACCTGGCCCACCAGGCCCTCGGCGCGCACCACATCCAGAGTCACCGCGGCGCCGGCCTGATACAGCTGGGCGCTCAGGGCCCGGCCCTGCTCCACCAGCGCCAGGGACTCGCCGGCCACCTGCAGGCGCTGACCGTAGCTGCAAGCCTGCAACCAGGCGCGGGTGGTTTCCGCGGCCACCACCACCCGCAGGCCGTCCTCGGCGGCCCGCGCCGCCTCGGCATCGGCCCGGGCAGCATTCGCCAGACCGTGCAGGCGGCCGAACAGGTCAGCCTCCCACTGCACATCCAGGCCAAGCCCATAGCGGCTGCCGGTGCGAATCCGCTCGCTGTCCTGCAAGGCGGCTTCCAGCTGGTCATCCGCAGTACTGCCGTAGCCGGCCCGGGCCGTCACCTGGGTAGCGGGCTGGCGCAGGGTATCGGTTTCGCGCAGCAGCGCCCGGGCCTGCAGCAGGTTGGCTGCGGCCATCCGCAGGTCGCGGTTCTGGCTCAGGGCCTCCTGCACGGCGGCATTGAGCCCCGGGTCACGGTAGAGCTGCCACCATTGATCGAGCCCCTGCTCGGCCGCTGCATCCAGCTGGCTCACAGGCAGGGGCACAGTGCTGCCGGGCGGCCGTTCCGGCCCCAGGGTGCAGCCGGCCAACAGGGCGCACAGGGCCCATGCAGGCCTTGGGTAAATGGGCATGGGAAGTACTCACGGATTCAAAGCGGCTACTGTAGAAACCCTCACTGGCGACCGTCTAACGAGAATCTCCTTTCAATTATCGCGAAATGGTCAACTTTCACTCTGAGCCGCTTCGCCCCAGGCTTGCGGTCATGGGCCCAGACCGACGAACCGGCGCGTCTCTTGAATCTCACCGGGCTGTCGCAGTTTGCGAAAAGCCACCGCCGCGCCAGCCTCGGCAGCGCGCCCAAGCCCCCGCAATCCCGAGGCCACGCCGCCACGACGGAACTGGCATAGCCATTGCGAAAGACCCTGCCTCACCTACAACAAGAGGCTTCGCCATGGCTATTGCCCCACTGCTCGCCGCTACCACGGCGTTTATCCAGCGCGCCCCGCGCATGTTGATCGGCGCCCACTGGGTCGAGGCCGCCGATGGCCAGACCATGCCCCTGCGCAACCCCGCCACCGGCGAACAGCTGTGCCTGGTGCCCCGGGCCACGGTGGACGATGTCGATCGCGCAGTGCTGGCAGCGCGCCAGGCTTTCGACGACTCGCCCTGGACCCGCACCCGTCCCCGTGAGCGGCAGAACCTGCTGTGGAAACTCGCCGACCTGATGCAGCGCGACGCCGAACTGCTGGCCCAGCTGGAATGCCTGAACAATGGCAAGAGCGCCGCTGTGGCCCAGGCCATGGACGTGCAATTGTCCATCGACTTCTTGCGCTACATGGCCGGCTGGGCGACCAAGATCGAGGGTTCAAGCGTCGAGGTCTCGCTGCCGCTGATGCCCGACGATCAGTTCCACAGTTTCATCCGTCGCGAAGCGGTGGGCGTGGTCGGCGCCATCGTCGCCTGGAACTTCCCCCTGCTGCTGGCCTGCTGGAAACTCGGCCCGGCCCTGGCCACCGGTTGCACCCTGGTGCTCAAGCCGGCGGATGAAACCCCGCTCAGTGCGTTGAAACTGGCAGAACTGGTGCAGGAAGCCGGCTACCCCGACGGCGTGTTCAACGTGGTCACCGGCACCGGCATCACCGCCGGCAGCGCCCTGACCCGCAACCCCCTGGTGGACAAACTGACCTTCACCGGCTCCACCGCCGTGGGTAAGGAAATCGGCAAGATCGCCATGGACTCCATGACCCGAGTCACCCTGGAGCTGGGGGGCAAATCGCCGACCATCGTCATGGCCGACGCCGACCTGGGCAGTGCCGCCGCCGGGGCCGCCAGCGCGATCTTCTTCAACCAGGGCCAGGTGTGCTGCGCCGGCTCGCGGCTGTATGTGCAGCGCAAGCACTTCGACAACGTGGTGGCCGACATTGCCGGCATCGCCAATGCCATGAAGCTGGGCAACGGCCTGGACGCCAGCGTCGAGATGGGCCCGCTGATTTCCGCGCGCCAGCAGGAACGGGTCTATCGCTACATCGAGATGGGCCGGGACAGCGGCGCCACCATTGCCTGTGGCGGCGAGCAGTTCGGCCCGGGGTATTTCGTCAAGCCGACGGTGATCGTCGATGTCGACCAGAAGCACTCGCTGGTCCAGGAAGAAATCTTCGGCCCGGTGCTGGTGGCGATTCCCTTCGACGACGAGGCCGACGCCCTGCGCCTGGCCAACGACAGCCCCTATGGCCTGGGCGCAAGCATCTGGTCCAACGATCTGGCAGCGGTGCACCGGATGATTCCGAAGATCAAGTCCGGCTCGGTGTGGGTCAATTGCCACAGCGCCCTGGACCCGGCACTGCCGTTCGGCGGCTACAAGATGTCCGGGCTCGGCCGGGAAATGGGCCACGCGGCCATCGAGCACTACACCGAACTGAAATCGGTGCTGATCAAGCTCTGATCCGTGGCTGGTACAGCCTCCCCCCTCCGGACGTTCAGCGTCCTCGCCAGGGGCGCCCGATTTTTTTCGGCGCCCCCCCGGCCTTCACTCAAAGCGCTGCTACGCTCAGCCCGGGCCCGCTCGACAGCTGGTACAAGGAGCCCGGCCCCTCTTCCTGTACCCCTCATACCATCGCACCGCCGAGGAACGCATCATGGGATCGAATGGAAATGATCACGACCACATCCAGTGTGGATGCCACAACCCGATCTGGGAGGCCTTGAAGCACAGCCTGAACCCCGCCGGCCATCTGACGGGCCAGCCTGCCAACGCCCATGGCCCGGGCCTTGAAACGGGTGGCGAATCCATCGTCTTCACCCATGGCCACATCTATCCGCTACGCAACGGCAACATGGACGAGCGGGTCGAGGCACTGGGCATCCACGCCGGCGATGTGGTCGCCTCAGGCACCCTGGCCGACGTCGAATCCCGCCTGCGAGCCCTGGGCATCGCCTACAGGGTCCAGTCGCTGGAAGGCAGGACCCTGCTTCCGGGCCTGGTCGAGCCCCACGCGCACATCGTGCAGAGCTGCGCCATGGAAGACTGGATACCGGTGGGCGCGTTCGATCAAGAGCGACAACGCCTGCGAGAAACCTACGATTGGAACTGGTTGGTCGAGACCCTGCGCAGTGCCCCGGTCAAAGACCCTTCGTCATGGATTCTCGGGCGCATGGTCGATCCGGCCTTGATGCCGTTCAAGAAGGTGGAAGGTGGCCTGAACCAACTCATAACCCTGGGCTGTGGCTTCGATGAAGAGATCGGTAACCTGGACAGCATCGACGCCGAGCGCCCGATCCTGCTGATCAGTGCGTCGATGCACACCGCCTACATGAACAGTGCGGCGAGCGAAGCGGTCTTTCGCAAGACCGGCGTCAAAGCCAACAAAGGCCTGTTGCAGGAGCGTGAAATCCTGCACGCCATTCGCTCCATTCCGGTCCAGCAGCAGTTGCAGATGCTGAAGATCTTCAAGCACCTCGAAGACTACTTCAACACCGCCACGCAACGCGGAATCACCCTGCTGTACGACGCCATGATGGACCCCATCTCAAGACTGGTGCTAGACGCCTACTTCCTGACTCATCCCAGGAATCTGCGGATCGGTTACGCCGCCGCCTGCGACGGCTCCGCCAAAAGCCTGCAAAGCCTGCCACCCTATCGACCCGCCACCCGCGAAGAAGCCAAACGCATCTACCAGGGCTCGGTGAAGCTGGTATCAGACGGCTCCAACCAGGGCCTGACCGGCTACCAGAGCGTGGACTATTGCTGTGAAACCACCCCCCGCCGGGGCAATTTCAATGTCTGCGACGAGCAGCAACCAGACCCGCAAACCCTCCCCGTGGCCTACCAGACCCTGGTCAGCAAAGCGGTCGAGACCGGCTGGCCCCTGATGATTCATGCCAACGGCGACCGAGCCATCGACTTCACCCTACAAGCCTACGCAGGGGCCTTCAAGGACGGCAACGGCCTGGAAAAGCGCCATCGCATCGAACACTGCTCGCTGCTGAACGCGGACAGTCTTGAGCGCATGAACCAGCTGGGGCTGTCACCGAGCTTCCTGATCGGGCATGTCGGTTACTGGGGCTACTCCTTCCAACAGGCGATTTTCGAGCAGCGGGCCGAAACCATGCTCGACCTGTGCAAATCGGCCCTCAAGCACAATCTGCGCATTTCCCTGCACAGCGACTGCACGGTCACCCCACTGGGCCCCCTGCGCTCCATGGAGCAGGCCGTGACCCGCAAGATGGAGGGCATCCGTAGCACACAATCGCCGTATCCGGTCCTGCAGAACCCTGAAGACTACCCGGTGCTCAACGCTGGCGAATGCCTGTCTCGCCAAGAGGCGCTGAAAGCCATCACCTACGATGCCGCCTGGCAATGCCACGCCGAGCGCTGGATGGGGTCGTTGCAGGACAACAACTTCGCCGACCTGGTGATTCTCGAACAGGACCCGCTCGACGAAAACATTCCGGCTACCGGCATCAGGGACATCCAGGTCTACCAGACCTGGAAAGGCGGCCAGCGGGTGTACCAACGCTAGCTGAACCTACCGGGCAGTGAACCTGAGCCCGCTCGCTTGTGCACGGCGGGTTCAGGGTCGATAGCCCTGGGCCAGCAACCAGCCCCGCACCACCCGCCCCTGCTCCGGGCTCAGGTCCGCCAGGGCCTGGTTCGGGGGCTGGTGCTGTAAGCGGCGCAACAACGGCGCCAGCTCCACACCCTGCACATGCCAGATACCCAGGGGCTGGTCCGGGGTGATCACCACTTCAGCTTCATCCACCAGGCCATCGCGCAGGACCGGGGCGTGCTCGATACGCAGGGCGGTAAAGTCCACGGCCGCGTGCGCCGGCTGCTGGTCCGGCCAGTGCCGACGGGCCTGCCAGAACGGTTGCTCGGGCCAGCGCTGCTCGTCGGCGTAGAAATCCCGGCCGATGCGGGCAAAGCGCAGGAACAGCTGCTCCACCCGTTGCTGATGAAAGCGCCCGGCCAGGGCTCTGCGCTCCGGCCGCTGCAACAGGGTGTTGATCACCGCCGGTGCCTGCAGGGCCGAGGACAGGGACTGGAAGATGCCATTGCCAGACAGCGGGTCCACCGCCATGGCCGCATCCCCGACCCGCAACCAGTTAGCGCCGCACACCTGGGGGCAGAGAATGGCCGTGCTGCTACGGGCGTGCAGCTGCAGATCACGTTCGGCAGCGCCGGCAAAAAAATCCGCGACCAGGGCAGACGCCTGGCGGCGCTGACGGCAGTACTCCAGCAACTGCGCCTTGCCCGGCAGTGCGGCGCTGGCCACATCCAGGGTCAGTTGCCAGTAGCACTGGCCGTCGCTGCGCCGGGCCATCCAGGCCCAGCCGTCCTCCAGGCTGTGCACGGCACTGGCGGCAGTGCCAGACGGCCCTTGCCAGCGGTTGAGCAGGCTGAGGGTTTCCGGGCCTCGCCGGCCGTTTCCGACGCCGTGCTGCAGGGCCTTGTCCAGCGCAGGCGCCTGACGCCCGCGGGCTTCGACCAGGAACTCGCCGAGCAGCTCCTCGTGCCCCTGCACCTGCACCCGGTGCCCGAGCGCCGTGGACTGCACCCTAAGTACACGGCCCTGGATCAGCGTCACCCCGGCCTGATGCAGGGCATCGCGCAGGCCACGGTCGAACGTCGGGCGATCCAGCAGGTATTCGATGTTCTGTGCATGCTGCGCGCCGTTCCACGCCACTTGCCGCTGGGAAGGATGCAGGGCCTGGGCCAGTGCCGACTCCAGACCGGCGCCGCGCAAGGCTTCCAGCACCCGCAGCGAGACCCCTTCCAGCGCCGCAAAACGCCGCCAGTCGCTGATCAGGGTCACCGGGTAACCGAGGCGCCGCAGCCCCAGGGCCACCGCCGCGCCGGCCGGCCCCGCCCCCAGGATCAGGATCGTTTGCATGGCACGCTCCGGCGCTCGGGCCCCTGGTAGGCGGCCTGCTCCTGCAGCCACTGGCGCACCTGCAGATTGCTCGCGCCGGGCTGGGTCTTGAGGTAGGCACCGATATGCCCGCTCAAGGCGGCACAGCCCAGGCTGGCGCCGGACGGCCCCGGGCGGCCGGCGCGCACGCAGGCGGCGAAATCGGCCTGGGCCGTGTTCAGCCAGGACCATTGCTGCGCACTGCAACGCGCATCGCCGGTAACCCGCAACACGCCGGGATAGCGGGCCGGGAATACCGGCTCGCCCTGGGCCGGGCTGGACGCGCAGAGCAGCACGCCGCGTGCCACGGCCTCGGCGCAGGCGGCGCGCAGTGAATCGCGATCCTGGCGCAGCCCGAGGCTGAGGTTGATCAGGCGTACATCCTGTTCCAGCAGCCAATACAGGGCGGCACTGACTTGCGCGGCACTGGTGACTCCGCGCTGATCGAACACCTGGGCCAGATACAGCTGGGCATCGGGCGCGCGCTGCCCGATGGCCTCGATGATCGCGCTGCCATGACCGAGGGCGTCCTGCTGCAACTCGCCCTCGCCCATGCCTTCGCCCAGCAGATAGAAACGCCGACCGGCCACCACCCGTTGATGAGGGGCATGGCCGCTGTCGATCACGCCGATGCGCAGCTCAGGCTTCATGGGCCACCACCACGCTGTGCAATACACCGTCGAGCAACTCGAAACGCAGGTCGGCGTCGGCCAGGGTCGAAGGCCGGTGGCTGATGAGGATGCGCGTGCGCCCGGCGAACAGGCGGTCGATGGCGTCGATCACCTCGCGCTCGGTGGCCTCGTCCACCGCCGAAGTGGCTTCGTCCAGCACCAGGATCAGCGGGTCCTGGAGCAATGCACGGGCGATGGCGATGCGTTGTTTCTGCCCGCCGGACAGCTGCTGGCCACGCTCGCCCAGGGGGCTGTCCAGGCCCTCGGGCAGGGACTCGATCAGCCCCTGCAGTTGCGCCAGCCGCGCCACTTCGGCCACGGCCTCGCGGCTGGCAGCGGGCACGCTGTAGGCCAGGTTGTCCGCCAGGCTGCCGCGAAACAGCACGATGTCCTGGCTGACCACCGCCACCTGACGGCGCAGTTGCGCCAGGTCCAGTTGACGCAGGTCGATGCCCCCCAGCAGCACCTGCCCGGACTGGGGGTCGTGATGGCGCTGCAAGAGGTCGATCAGGGTGCTTTTACCGGCCCCCGAAGTGCCGCTCAGGGCCACCTTGAGGCCATAGGGAATCCGCGCTTCGATGCCCTTGAGGGTCGAGCCGCGCCCCGGATGACTGAAGTGCACATCCTTGAAGTGCAGCTCGCCGTTGTCCGGCACCGGCAAGGGCGCTACGGGGGCGCTGATGTCCGGCTCCTCACCGCGCAGTTCCATGACCCGGCCCAGGCTCACGGTCATGCGCTGGATCGCCACATACAGTCCCAGCAGGCTCTGCACCGGTCCCACCGCCATGCCCAGGTAGGTGGAGAAGGCAATCAGCGCCCCCAGTTGCCAGGTGCCCTGCACCACCCAGTAACCGCCAATCAGGAAGGCGCAGGCCCGGGACAATGAGGTCAGGGTGCCGGGCACCGCCTGGGTGAAGAACTCGGTGACCTGCAGCTTGAGCAACTGGCTCATGTAGCCCTGGCCGAGGCGGTCCAGGCGCTGAGCCTCCCGTTGCTGCTGGCCGGCGCTCTGGATGAACTTCATCACCGGCAGGGTTTCCACCATGAACGAAGACATGTCCGCGGAACGCTCGCGCAACTGGCGCACATCGCGCTCCACCTTGCGCCGCATCCAGCGCAGCCAGAGCACGTCCAGGGGAATCAACACCAGGGCCAGCAGCGAGAGTTGCCAGGACAGGGTCAAGAGCATGGCCAGGGCGACGACAAGACCGATCACGCTGGACACTGCGGAAAACAATGAGTCGACGGCAAAGCGCTGGATCTCCGCCACATCGCCGTCCAGGCGCGACATCAGGTCGCCGATTCGCCGCTGCCCGTAGAAGCTCGGCGACAGTCGTTGCAGATGGCGGTAGAGGTCGTCGCGCAGGGCGAACAGGATGCGTCCGGACAGGCGCGTATGCAGGTAGCGATTGACCCCGGACAACAGCGTGCCCAGCAGACCGGCAAGGATCATCAAGCCGGCGATCAGCACCAGTTTGGAGAAGTCCCGGGCCAGCAGGCCGTCGTCGATCAGCAGCTTGGTCAGCCAGGGTTGCACCAGCACCAGCAACGAGGCGCACACCGACAGCCCCAGCAGGCCACCGATGGCCAGCCGATGGGGCCGCACGAAACTGTAGAGCCAGCCCAGGGCGGCACTCAGGGCCTGGGGATCGCGGCTGTCCACCAGCCGGGTGATCAGGCGCCGCATCAGGCGCGCAACTGCTTGAGCTTGCGGTACAGGGTCGCGCGGCTGATGCCCAGGGCGTCCGCAGCCGCCGAGACATTGCCCTGATGGTTGTCCAGGGCACTGCGGATCAGCTCCAGCTCGTTCTCGCGGATGCTCCCGGTCTGCGGCCGCTCGCTGGCCTGCAGATCGTCGAGCATGCTGTCGGGCAGATGTTCCAGGCCGATGTGGCACTCGCCCTCTTCGCGCAGGGCCAGGGCGGTGCGCAGGACCATCTCCAGCTGGCGGATATTGCCCGGCCAGTGGTAGTCCGTCAGCAGCCGGCGCAGTTCGTCGCTGAGGCTCACGTCGGCGCCGCCGAGCCTGGCCAGCAGGCTGTCCACCAGCGGCTGCAGGTCTTCGCGTTCACGCAGGGCCGGCAGCAGCACGCTGATGCCGTTGACCCGGTAGAACAGGTCTTCGCGAAAGGCCTGGTCCTGCACTTGCTGCTTGAGGTCGCGGTGGGTGGCGCAGATCAGGGCAATGTCGATGTCCTGCTCCTCGCCGGCTCCCAGGGGCGCTACCTTGCGGTCTTGCAGCACTCGCAGCAGGCGGGCTTGCAGGGCCAGGGGCATGTCGCCGATCTCATCGAGGAACAGGGTGCCGCCATGGGCCTGTTGCAGGCGCCCGATCATGCCGCCGCGACGTGAGCCGGTAAAGGCGCCTTCGCGGTAGCCGAACAGCTCCGACTCGATCAGGCCTTCGGGAATCGCCGCGCAGTTGACCGCGACAAAGGGTTTCTCGGCACGACTGCCCGCACGATGCAGGGCCCGGGCCAGGACCTCCTTGCCGGTGCCGGTCTCTCCCAGCAACAGCACTGGCAAGCCGTTGGCCAGGCCCTGGCGGGCCATGCGCAGGGTGCGGGCGTAGCGGCTGTTGCCCCCGGCCAGGGCTTCCAGGTCCTGGGGCATGGGCGTGGCTTTCGGTGTGCTGCGGGGCGTGCGGTGCAGGTTCAGCGATGGCTGCGGTGCCCGCAGGGCCTTGTAGAACAGCTCGCCTTTGGCGGTCTGCAGGCTGCCCACGGCGCCTTGCTGCAGGCGGGCCAGCAGTTGCAGGCCGTCGAGCCCGAGGAACTCTTCGCAACGCCGTCCCACCAGGGCCGCGCGCGGGGCGTTGAGCAACTGGCAGGCCTGGCCGCTGACCGCAAGAATCTGCCCGCCCAGGCTCAGGGCCAGCAGACCTTGCCAGGGCGATTCGAGGTATTGCCGACGACTGTGGAAGGCCAGGACGATCTGCTCCGGGTAGGAGGCATGGAACACCCGCGCCTCGATCTGGCTGACCGCCATGGACAACAGTGCGGTGCTGTCCTGGACGCGGCCCAGGGGGCCTTCGCGGGTCAGGTCAAGAACGCCGAGGATCTCGCCCTGGGGGCATTGGATCGGCACCGAGGTGCAGGAAAAATGGCTGAGGCGGTCCAGGTAATGCTCGCCGCAATCGATCAGGGTCGGCCGGGCTTCCACCAGGGCCGTGCCCAGGGCGTTGGTGCCACGGGTGGCCTCGCTCCAGCAGGCGCCGAGGGTGATGTCCTGCACCCCGCTGTCCTTGAGCCGGTCGGCACGGCCCTCGATGGCCAGGATGGTGGCGTCGGCATTGGCCAGGATGATCAGGCCGTCCTGGCCCTGATGCTGGGTCAGGTAGTCGATGGCCGGGGTTGCCGCGTCCAGCAACAGGCGATTGCTGGCCAGCAGCACCTCAAGGCTGGCGCCAGATTCCAGGGTCAGTTGATGCTGACTGCCAAAGTGCACGCCATGGCTGAGGCTGCGCCGCCATGAGGCATCGATTTCCGCACGCAGGACCCCGTCGGGGATCTCGCCTTCCAGGTGCAGCCGCTCCCGGGCCAGCCGGGCTTCGTGTTGCTGCTCACCCTTTGTTGTTTTTATAAGAGTCATCAAGCGCTCCGAATCGGTCCGCCCGCTATACCCGCTCCACTCCCTTGGATTGCGCGAGGCACGCAAGCCGTGGTCAATGTCTACACCGGGTTCAGAGGGCAGTAAAGGGGCTTTGCCCGGATCATCGGGCAGCCCTGCATTGCTTACCCTGTCATTCGAGATCAAGCAAAACCTGCGCCAGTGGGACGGGCGCCCGAGCATCTTGACGTTAACGTAAAGCAAATGGCAAGTACCCTACGCCGGCAAGCCAGCCCCTGCTGCAGGAGCTGGCTTGCCGGCGAAAAGGCCTTCGGGCGAAACGCCGTCCGGCCGGTCCTAAAGGGACCAGGCGGCGCTGTCGGCAAAGAAGGCGCGGGCGTTGTCTTCCAGGCTGTCAAGGTGGTAACCCCCCTCCTGGACAATCAGGCACGGCAGGCCAAGGCTGCGGATGCGCTGGCCAAGGATGGCGAAGCCGTCTCGGGTCACCGCGACCTTGCTTTGCGGATCGAGCTCGTAGATGTCGAACCCCAGAGACAGCACCAGCACCTCGGCGCCGAATGCCCTCACCGCGGCCAGGGCCTGTTCCAGGCGGGCGAGAAAGTCCGCTTCGCTGGCGCCATGGGCCATCGGCAGGTTGAGGTTATAGCCCTCCCCCGCGCCGCTGCCGCGCTCTTCGGCAAAACCGCTGACCCCGGGGTAAAAGTTGGTGGGGTCACCATGCACCGACACGTAAAGCACGTCGTCCCGCTCGTAGAAGATTTCCTGAATGCCCTGGCCGTGATGCATATCGGTATCCAGCACCGCGACCCGGGCGAATTTTTCCCGCAGAACCTGAGCGGCGATCGCCGCGTTGTTCAAGTAGCAGAAACCACCCGCGGCTTCGGCCCGGGCGTGGTGCCCCGGCGGGCGGCACAAGGCATAGGCAGCAGGTTCGCCATCCAGCAGGGCACGGGCCCCGGCGATGGCGCTCTGCGCCGACCAGTAGGCCGAGCGCCAAGTCTGTTCGCCCACCGGACAACTGCCGTCGGCCAGATAGCAAGCGGCCTGGGCGAGGACCCCGCGCAAGGCATTGGGCTCACGCACGAAGATGTTGGACATGACTTCGTCACCCCAGTCCTCGGGAATTTCATTCCAGTGCGGGTAAGCCTCCTCCAGGAATTTCAGGTACGGCGCACTGTGCACCGCCAGCAACGGCTGCAGACCGGCGTCCTCGGGTTGGCACACCGCAAAGCTCAGGGAATGCGCCGCCTGCACCAGGCGCTGGGCGCGCTCGGGGACTTCCTGAGGCGTGCGCAGCTGGCCCCGGGAGTAATAGCTGCGGGGATGGTGAAGCAATTGTTCAGGGTGGAAAAAACTGCGCATCAAGGTCTCCTCAGGCCACCCGGCCGGCACGGGCCAGCACGGCATTAAGCAATACATCGGCGCCCTGGCACACGTCCTCGGGCAACACGTCTTCGGCTTCGTTATGACTCAAGCCACCGACACAGGGAATGAACACCATGGCGGTGGGGCAATAGCGCGCCAGCAAGATGGCGTCGTGGCCCGCGCCACTGACGATGGACTGATGAGGATAGCCCAGCCCGTCCACCGCCTGCTGCACCGCCGCCACGCACTCGGCATCAAAGGGCGTGGCCGGGCTGAGCCAACGGCGGTCGATGCGGACCTTGAGCCCGCGCTGCCGGGCAATGCGCTCCAGGCGTTCCTCAACCTGCTGCTCCATGGCGGTGATCTGTTGATCATGGTGGTGGCGCAGGTCGACGGTGAAGGTCAGCAACCCGGGAATGGTATTGCGCGATGACTTGGCAACGCTCAGCTCACCGACAGTGGTCAGGCCTTGCGGGGCAAAATCCGCTGCCACCTGCTCCACGGCGAGGATCATCTGCGCGGCGCCATACAGAGCATCCTTGCGCAGTGACATCGGCGTGGTGCCGGCGTGGGCGGCCCTGCCTTCAACCTGAACGTCGAGCCAGCGGATCGCCTGACCGCCACTGACCACGCCGATGCTCTTGGCGTTGTCTTCAAGGATCGGGCCCTGCTCGATATGGGCTTCGAAATAGGCATCCACGGCCCCACCCAAAGGCCGATTGCCGGCGTAACCGGTGCGCTGCAGGGCCTGGGCAACGCTGATGCCATCGGCGTCGCGTACCGCCAGGGCGGCGTCCAGGGACATGGCCCCGGTGAACACCGCCGAGCCGAACATCGCCGGGGTGAAACGCGCGCCTTCCTCGTTGGTCCACACCGCCAGCTCCAGAGGCTTGCGCGTCTGGACTCCGAGATCATTGAGCGTGCGCAGCACTTCCAAGCCGGCCAGCACGCCGTAGACACCGTCGAAACGCCCGCCCTCGGGCTGGGTGTCGAGGTGGCTGCCCATCATCACTGGGGCTGCGTGCGGGTCACTGCCGGGCCGCCGGGCAAACAGGTTGCCGATGGGGTCGACGCTCAGGGTCATGCCGGCTTCTGTACACCAGTGAGCGAAGAGCTCGCGCCCGGCCCGGTCCTCATCGCTCAGGGCCAGGCGGCAGCTGCCGCCGCGAGCGGTGGCGCCGATTTCGGCCATGGCCATCAGGCTCGCCCAGAGGCGTTGGCCATTGATTTTCAACATCGATCGTGTCTCCGGACAATCAAGCGTGGGACGCCATTTCCAGGCGATGGGCGTGGGCGTGACGGCGCGACAGGGCCAGCACGCAGATCAGCGAAACGGCAGCGATCAGGCTGTAGAACAGCGCCATCGGCCACCATTGGCCAATAAACCGATGGGCCAGCCAGGTGCCGATCAGCGGGGTCAGGCCACCGGCCAGGGCACCGCAGACTTGATAGGCCAGGGAGATCGCGGTGTAGCGCACCCGCGTCTCGAACATGCCGCTGACGTAACCAGCGATCACCGCGTAGAAGGAGGCCATGCACACCACTGCCAGGGCGATGCCGAGGATCATCAGCGGCGCCTGGCCGGAACTCACCAGGACGAACATCGGATAGGGCGAGGCCATGGCCAGTACTGACACCAGGCATAGAAAGCGCGTGGCGCCGATTTTCTCGGCGGTCCAGGCCGCCAGGGGCTGGATGCAGAACTGGATGATCGCCACCACGAACAGGCATTCGAGAATCAGCGAACGGGGAATCTCCAGTTGCTGGGTGGTGTAGGCAATCATGAAGGTGTTGGTGAAATACACCCCGGCGATCCCCAGGGTGTTGGCGCCGATGCACAGCAGCAGCGGACGCCAGGCCGTGCGCAGCACTTGCATCACAGGTGCCTGTTCCTTGCGCAGCGATTTGGCCGCCTGCTCGCGGCTGGCGAGAAACTCCGGCGACTCGTTGACCCCCAGGCGAATCGCCAGGCCTACCAGCAGCAACAACGCGCTGGCGAGGAACGGCAGGCGCCAGCCCCAGCTCATCAACGCGTCCTCGGGCAGGCGGGTCACGGCGCTGAAGGCCAGTAGCGAGAGGATCAAACCCGCCGGGCTGCCCAATTGCGCGAAGGAGGCGAAGAAGTTGCGCCGGCCCTTGAGCGCATGTTCGCCGGCCATCAGCACCGCCCCGCCCCACTCGCCTCCCACGGCAATGCCCTGGACGATGCGCAGCAGGATCAGCAGCACCGGGGCCAGGGCGCCGATCTGTGCATAAGTCGGCAACAGGCCGATGCACACCGTGACCACGCCCATCATCAGCAAGGTGATGACCAGGGATTTCTTGCGGCCGATACGGTCGCCGATATGGCCGAAGATGATGCCCCCCAGGGGCCGGGCGAAGAAGCCCACGGCGAAGGTTCCGAAGGCGGCCATGGTGCTGAACAGTTTGTCGTCGGAGGGGAAGAACAAGGCACCGAACACCAGCGCCGCAGCGGTGGCGTAGATGTAGAAGTCGTACCACTCGATCATGGTGCCGATAAAGGCGGCGGCCGCGGCCCGACGTGGCTGCGGCGAAGCGGAAGGCTTCATGGTTGGCTCCTTTGGTTATTTTTGTGGCAGGAGAAAGGGTCAAGCGCAGGGGCTTCTGTGGGCGTCCGTCTGGGGGGATTTATCCGTTTCGCCGGATAATTAGTCAATTTTCTATTGGTTATCTCGATTATTATCCTTGCTTATTATTCGCCTAGATCCCGATCCAGAGCCCTGCCATGTCCGACCGCGATGCCCGACGCCTGCTCAATGACCGCCTCGACTGGAACCTGCTGCGCACCTTCCGGGTGATCGGCCAGGAACTGAGCATCAGTCGCGCAGCGGCGCGCCTGCACCTGACCCAACCGGCAGTGAGCCAAGCCCTCAAGCGCCTGGAAGAACAGCTGGGACGACAGTTGATCGCCCGGCGCGGGCCGCGTTTTGCCCTGACTGAAGTGGGCGAACAGATCTTTGCCCTGGCCGGGGAAATCTACGGCCAGATGTCCCAGGTCAGCAGCGTGCTGGAGCAACCCGCCGACGAGGTGATCGGCAAGGTGCGGCTGTTGATCATCAGCCGGATCCTCAATGAGCGTTTCGATGACTTTCTGGCCGACTTCCATCGCCAGCATCCGCGCGTCGACCTGGAGGTGGAGGTGATGCGCAGTTCGGACATCGTCAGCGCCCTGCAAGAGAAGACCGCGACCCTGGGCCTGAGCCTTAATCGGCGGCCACAGCCACGCCTGGAACAACGGCTGTTCCTGCGGCAGCGCTACGCATTTTTTTGCGGCAAGCATCACCCGTTGTTCGGGCGCCAGGACGTGGCCGAGGGCGATCTGCAGCGAGAGAACTTCGTCAGTTTTACCAGCTACCAGATCGGCGGCATGCTCTCGCCGCTGACCATCTTCCGTGACCAGCAAGGCTTCAGCGGGCGCATCGTCGCGTCGTCGCCGAGCCTGGAGGAGGTACGGCGCCTGGTGATCGCCGGGTTTGGCATCGGCTGCCTGCCTGAGCACGTGGTGGCGGCCGATGTCGACGCCAGGCTGCTGTGGCGTCTGCCGCCCCACGACGGCATCGCCGATGTCGACATCCATCTGCTGTGGAACCGTGAACAACGCATGAGCCGTGCCGAGGTGCTGTTCCTGGAGCTGCTGCAGGAACGCCTCAGCGCTCAGTGAGGCAAGGGACGCTCGGGCGGACTCACAAGATGCCGGGCAGCCCGGTGTTGCAATGAGTCAGACGTGGGGATCGCCAGGGGCCTTGGCGGGTGTAGCGTATTGCGGCTTGAGGTGGCCGTTCTGGTCCAGCAGCCAGGCGTCCATGATCTGTCGCACCACGGGCCCGGCGACCCGGCCGCCGGCCTCACCGTTCTCGATCATGACCGCAATTACGATCTGTGGGTGCTCGGCGGGGGCGAAGCCAACGAACAAGGCGTTGTCGCGGTTGCGCTCGCGGGTCTTGAGGCGGTCATAGCGTTCGCCCTGCTTGATCGCCACCACCTGGGCGGTGCCGCTCTTGCCGGCGATGCGGTACTGCGCACCGGCGGCGGCAGCACGGGCGATGCCCCGCGGGTCGTGCATCACCATCTGCATACCGTGGCTGACCTGATCCCAGTCGTGGGGGTTCTTCAGCAGGATGTTGGGCATTGGGTGCTCATCCACCGGAGCCACGCCATCGATGGTCTTGGCCAGGTGCGGGCGGTTCCACACGCCCTTGTTGGCGATCAGCGCTGTGGCCTGGGCCAGTTGCAGCGGCGTGACCTGCATGTAGCCCTGACCAATGCCGAGGATCACGGTTTCCCCCGGGAACCAGGGCTGGCGGCGGGTGGCGCGCTTCCAGTCTTGGGATGGCATTAACCCGGGGGATTCCTCGAACATGTCCAGAGAGACTTTCTGACCCAGACCGAACATCGCCATGTAGTCGTGCAGGCGGTCGATGCCGAGCTTGTGGGCCAGATCGTAGAAGTAGGTGTCGTTGGAGCGCATGATCGCTGCGTCCATATCCACCCAACCATCGCCGCTGTGGTTCCAGTTGCGGTATTTGTGATCGAAGTCCGGCAATTGGTAGTAACCGGGATCGAAGACTCGGGTCGAGGCGGTCACCACGCCGGTGTCGAGGCCGGCAATCGCCACTTCTGGCTTGATGGTGGAACCCGGTGCGTAGAGGCCGCGCAGCACCCGGTTGAACAGCGGGCGGTCGATGGAGTCGTGCAGTGCCGCGTATTGCTTGAAGCTGATGCCGGTGACGAACAGGTTTGGGTCAAAGCTTGGCTTGCTGACCATGGCCAGTACTTCGCCCGTGGCGGGGTCGAGGGCCACCACTGAGCCGCGACGGTCCCCCAGGGCCTCTTCGGCAGCTTCCTGGAGCTTGATATCCAGGCTCAGGACGATGTTCTTCCCGGGGATAGGATCGGTGTGTTTGAGCACGCGCATGACCCGCCCCTGAGCGTTGGTCTCCACCTCTTCATAGCCGACGTGACCGTGCAACTCGGACTCATAGAACTTCTCTACGCCCGTCTTGCCAATGGACTGAGTGCCACGGTATTCCACCGAGTCCAGGGTCTTGGCTTCTTTCTCGTTGATCCGTCCAACGTAGCCGATGGAGTGGGCAAAGTGGGCGCCCATGGGGTAATGGCGGACGAACTGGGCTTGCACATCCAGTCCTGGCAGGCGGTACTCGTTGACCGCAAGGACGGCGATCTGCTCTTCGGTGAGCTCGTAGAACAGGGTCACGGGGACGAAGGGGTGGCGGGCCTGCTTCATTTCCTTGTCGAACAGGGTTCGATCCTCTGGCGGCAGGTGCAGCAGGTCGATTACCGTGTCCAACTCGCCTTTGAGATCAGTGGTGCGTTCGCGGGTGATGGTCAGGTTGAAGCTGGGGCGGTTGTCCGCCAGGACCACGCCATTGCGGTCATAGATCAGCCCGCGGGTCGGGGTGATCGGCAGCACGTGGACACGGTTGTTTTCCGAGACGGTGGAGTGATAGTCGAACTCCACCACCTGCAGGAAGTACATGCGTCCTACCAAGGCGCAAGTAATGGCCACCACCAACATAGCGCAGGCGAGCAGGCGCTTGTTGACCAGGCGGTTCTCTTTTTCGTGGTCCTTGATCGGAATCGCTTCGGGCATTGCTACAACTTCTCGTTGAATAGAGGTCGACGCTGATCCGTGCGGGTGAACTCAAGTCCTTAAAAAGAGCTGCACCATAGCAAAAACCACTCACTGTTTTTGAGGGGATTTCCATCACGAGTGATCAATGGTGCTGGCCCTCACTGCGGTTGTGGGGCTATGCGTGGGCAATGTCCTTTCTGGTCGCTGTAGGACTTGGCTTTTTCTCCGCGCAAAAACAAAACCCCAACTGCTTTCGCAATTGGGGTTTCGGAATTTAATCTTGACGATGACCTACTCTCACATGGGGAAACCCCACACTACCATCGGCGATGCATCGTTTCACTTCTGAGTTCGGGATGGGATCAGGTGGTTCCA
>NZ_JAFGYX010000188.1:0-351 GCF_017491625.1 Pseudomonas sp. 50_B | reverse complement strand
CCAGGGTGTGGGCGTTGGCATCGTGCTTGAAGAAATAGAACAGGCCTTCCTCGGTGGACAGGCGGTCGAACAGATAGAGGTCGGTGTCTCCGGCCTGGACGCAGTATTCACGCGGCGCATGCGGGGTGTGGATGTAGGGCTGGTAATCAAGAACGCCGTGCTCGTCCAACACCGACTTGAGGATCTCGGGCACCGTCTTCTGTTGAAAAATACGCCAGTCGGAACTCAGGGCCAGGCGGGCCAGTTGCGGCTCCACCAGCAGGCGGTAACGGGTGCGGCGAAAGCCGGTTTTACCCTGGGTGAAGCTGCTGACCAAGCCATGCACATGCCGCACCTGCAGGCCGCCTTGCC
>NZ_JAFGYX010000187.1:0-366 GCF_017491625.1 Pseudomonas sp. 50_B | reverse complement strand
CCCCTTCCCAGCCGGCCGAGCGTAGGCGTTGCGTTGGGGGCAGCTCGGCATGGATGCCGAGCTAGCCGCCACCCGGCCATGGATGGCCGGTTGGCGGCGGGCCCCCGGAGCAATGCCGAAGCGAGGGCACCCCGAGCCACAGCGAGGGGCCCATGGAGGGGCAAGCGTTTTTTGGTTCCTTTTTTTGGCGTTTGAAAAAAAGGGACTCGCCGTAAGGGCGAAACCATAAGCAGCCGTTACCGCAGCAACGGATATGTACCCAAACCCGCTGTAAGAGCGGAACCGTAAGCGGCCGCACCCGCAAGAACGGATATGTACCCAAACTCGCTGTAAGAGCGAAACCGCCAGCGGCCGCACCCGCAGGAA
>NZ_JAFGYX010000186.1:0-376 GCF_017491625.1 Pseudomonas sp. 50_B | reverse complement strand
GCTCAGCTGGGAGAGCGCTTGCATGGCATGCAAGAGGTCGACGGTTCGATCCCGTCTAGCTCCACCAATTTACAGTTCAAGGCCTGGCCACACCGGCCTTGAATCGATCAGTACTCAGCACTGATCAGTTGTATAGAAGGGTTTGCGTCCCCTTCGTCTAGTGGCCTAGGACACCGCCCTTTCACGGCGGTAACAGGGGTTCGAGTCCCCTAGGGGACGCCAGTTTTACACAAGTGATGTTGCAAGATGTCGCTGCGCCGCGAGGCGAAAATCCGGGGCTATAGCTCAGCTGGGAGAGCGCTTGCATGGCATGCAAGAGGTCGACGGTTCGATCCCGTCTAGCTCCACCAATTTACAGTTCAAGGCCTGGCCACAC
>NZ_JAFGYX010000185.1:0-404 GCF_017491625.1 Pseudomonas sp. 50_B | reverse complement strand
CAGGACCTGGCCATCACCCATCGCCCGTACCGCAAACACGTGAGCGTGCTGGGACACCTCGTAGATCTCGTCGCGGGCCTTTTTAACGCTCGCGACATCACGGCCATGCTTGAAGGCAATGGCCTCCGCCATCGTCTCCTGACGGGCGTATTGCGTGTCCTTCGGGCGCCAGGCCGACTTGATACGCAGCGACTTGTCATTGCTCAGGCCAATAGCAGCATCGATGGGGTCCAGTGTGTCCATTATCTGGTACACGCCACTGTCCGAATCCTCACCTGGCGCAGTCATGACGCCATCAGTGGCGAAATCGGTTTCTGCCGGTATGGGCAATTGTGGAGCCGTCAACATCACCCGTGCCCCCGGTTTGAGATTGGCCCTTGCGCTGCGATCCAGCAGCCCTAAAC
>NZ_JAFGYX010000184.1:0-427 GCF_017491625.1 Pseudomonas sp. 50_B | reverse complement strand
CTGATCGATTCAAGGCCGGTGTGGCCAGGCCTTGAACTGTAAATTGGTGGAGCTAGACGGGATCGAACCGTCGACCTCTTGCATGCCATGCAAGCGCTCTCCCAGCTGAGCTATAGCCCCGGATTTTCGCCTCGCGGCGCAGCGATATCTTGCAACATCGCTTGTGTGAAACTGGCGTCCCCTAGGGGACTCGAACCCCTGTTACCGCCGTGAAAGGGCGGTGTCCTAGGCCACTAGACGAAGGGGACGCATACCCTTCTAACAGTTGATCAGTGCTGAGTACTGATCGATTCAAGGCCGGTGTGGCCAGGCCTTGAACTGTAAATTGGTGGAGCTAGACGGGATCGAACCGTCGACCTCTTGCATGCCATGCAAGCGCTCTCCCAGCTGAGCTATAGCCCCGGATTTTCGCCTCGCGGCGCAGCGA
>NZ_JAFGYX010000183.1:0-429 GCF_017491625.1 Pseudomonas sp. 50_B | reverse complement strand
AATCGGCAAGACTTTCGGCAGCTCCAACCAACCGCTCGGCGAAGCGCGCCGCTGCTTCCGGGTTGAATTGTCCGATATAAGAACGAATTGCGGCGAGGTCCGAAAGCGCCTCGCGCGTCCAGACTACTTGAGCCATTCAGCCGGCATGGGCGTCTCGTCGGCGGTGCCCCAGGTCTTAAGCCAGTCCGTCACCACCTCATTCGCCACCACACGTCCCGCCGCAATGTCGGCAAGCGCTCGTTTGCGCGACAATTCGAGCGCGGCGGGATCTTCATAGAGGGCGCGTTCAGCGTTCATGCGCTCAAATATAGCACCTCCCGCTTAACAATGCGAGAAGCGCGTTCCACTTATGGCGCGAGCAGGGTGGTTCAGCGGTTATAAGCGCCAGCCCCTGTGGTCGGTCCCGCGCTCATCGTGAATGTCCATATG
>NZ_JAFGYX010000182.1:0-429 GCF_017491625.1 Pseudomonas sp. 50_B | reverse complement strand
CCGCACGAGCTCGCCCTCGCTCACGCGCAGCGCGGCGGCATCCTCGGCGGACAGCGTGAACACGCCCGCGTCGACGAGCCCCGGCGCGACGCCGACGCGAAAATCGGCGAGCGACGTGTTCGACACGAGCGAGCGCGGCGCGTTCTCGCGTGCGGCGGGCGCGCCGATCGCGACCGGCACGACGGCGCTCTCGCGCACGGTGCGCAGATCCGCCACGTGGCATTCGAGCACGGGGCCCGCGTCGAAGATGTCGACGTGGTTCTGGTAGCGCAGCCCTTCGGCCTCGAGCATCTTGCGCGCGGGCAGCGTGTCGCGATGCGTGACGCCGATCACGTCCTGCGCGTCCCGCGGCAGCAGGTCGACGTACACCGGAAAGCGCGGCATCAGCTCCGCGAGAAACGACTTGCGGCCGTGCGAGCTCAGATAATC
>NZ_JAFGYX010000181.1:0-429 GCF_017491625.1 Pseudomonas sp. 50_B | reverse complement strand
ATCACTGTGTCTAGTGCGACGATCATCGACCAGATCCGCCTTGCCCTGCTGCAAGCTGAGCTGGCCGAGTACCCGTCCACCGGAATCGTGATGAACCCGAAGGACTGGACCCGTGTCGAGCACCTGAAAGACAGCCAGGGGCGCTACATCATCGGCAACCCTCAGGGCAATGCTGCCGCGTCGCTGTGGGGTATTCCTGTGGTGACCACCCAGGCCATGCAGGAAAACAAGTTCCTCGCCGGCGCGTTCCGCCTGGGGGCCCAGTTGTTCGACCGATGGGAGGCGCGCGTTGAGGTCTCCACCGAGAACCAAGACGACTTCATCCGTAACATGGTGACGATCCTGGCGGAAGAGCGCCTCGCGCTGGCGGTGTACCGCCCCGAGGCGTTCGTGTATGGCGACTTCGGCAACCTGCCGTAACCCGTAGAG
>NZ_JAFGYX010000180.1:0-430 GCF_017491625.1 Pseudomonas sp. 50_B | reverse complement strand
AGGGCGGCTCGGTCGGCTTCGAGCTGATGGACAACCAGAAATTCGGCATCAGCCAGTTCGCCGAGCAGGTCAACTACCAGCGCGCGCTCGAGGGCGAGCTGCAGCGCACCGTCGAATCGATCAACGCGGTGCGCGCCGCGCGCGTGCATATGGCGATTCCGAAGCCTTCGGTATTCGTGCGCGATCGCGAGGCGCCGTCGGCGTCGGTGCTCGTCGATCTGTACCCGGGCCGCGTGCTCGACGAAGGGCAGGTGCTCGCCGTCACGCGCATGGTGTCGTCGAGCGTGCCCGACATGCCCGCGAAGAACGTGACGATCGTCGACCAGGACGGCAACCTGCTCACGCAGACCGCGTCCGCCACCGGCCTCGACGCGAGCCAGCTCAAGTACGTGCAGCAGATCGAGCGCAACACGCAAAAGCGCATCGACGC